>NZ_RZPB01001050.1:0-1706 GCF_003998535.1 Mesorhizobium sp. M7A.F.Ca.AU.002.02.1.1
AAGTGGAACTGGATGTCGGGCGTCTTCTCCGCCCGGTCGCCCCACCAGAAGCCGCCGGCTTCGACGATGTTGGAGGCCACCGGTCCCTTGCCGAACAACGCGTATTCGAGGCCTGCGACCGCTTGCCAGCGCTTTTTCTTGTAGCGATCGATGCCGTGCGGGCCATTGAGTTCGGCGACCACGTCGACATCCATGTGATCGTGCAGGTTCTGGCCGACGCCGGCGAGGTCATGGATCACCTTGATGCCATGCTCCCCGAGATGCGCGGCCGGGCCGATGCCGGACAGCATCAAAAGTTTAGGCGAGCCAATGGCGCCGGCGGTGACGATCACCTCGCGCTCGGCGCCGAGCCGCTCGGTGCGTCCATTGACGATGATCTCGACGCCGATGGCGCGGCCATTCTCGACAACGATGCGGCTGACCGTGGCGTCGGTGCGCAACGCCAGGTTCTTGCGGCCAAGCGCCGGCTTCAGATAGGCGACCGCGGTGCTCGAGCGTTTTCCCCGGCGCGTCGTCGTCTGGTAGAAGCCGGCGCCGGCCTGTTCGCCGGCATTGAAGTCGGCGCGGAAGGGAAGACCCGCCTGCTGCGCCGCCTTGACGAAGATCCGGGTCAATGGATGCGGGGCGCCGCTGGAAACGCCGAGCGGGCCGTCGATGCCGTGCTGCGGACCGGCGAAGATGTCGTTGCCTTCGGAGCGGATGAAGTACGGCAGCACCTCGGCGTAGCTCCATCCCGCACAGCCATTGTCAGCCGCCCAGCCGTCGTAATCCTGCGGACAACCACGGGTGAAGACCTGGGCGTTGATCGAGGAGCCGCCGCCGAGCACACGCGCCTGCGGATAGACCATGGTGCGGCCGTCGATCGCTTTGCCGGGCGCGGTGTCATAACCCCAAATCAACGGTCCCGACGTCATCTTGAAGAAGCCGACCGGCAAATGGATGTAGCGATCGGTGTCGGGCGGACCGGCTTCGAGCAAGGTCACCGACACGTCCGGATCCTCGCTCAGGCGGGCGGCCAGAATGCAGCCGGCCGAGCCGCCGCCGACGATGATGTAGTCAGACATTCTCGCTCCCTTGGCAGTGCGAAATCAGTGCCCTGCTCTCCTCTACGCAACGATCTCAAGTCGCTTGTGCCGCGTCAAGAGAAAGGGTATGGTTATGGTGTTGAAGGGTTGTCGTACAAGTGGAGGAACTTGACAACCCATCGATCGGAGGCCCGGCCGCGCTCCCCGCGCATGCCGCCGGGCGGGAAACAGATTTCAATCGGGAGGTTTGAATATGAAGGACAGGACAGATCTTACGCTTTCGGTCAGCCGCCGGACGCTGATGATGGGCGCCACCGCCGGCATAGCGGCGCTCGCCATGCCGAGCGTTTTGCGGGCCCAGGAAAAACCGACGCTGGTGACGTCGATCCGCTCGCTCTCCAACCCCTACCACGCGGTGTGGAAGACCGGCGCCGAGGCCTATGCCAAATGGGCTGGGCTTGAGCACGTCACGCTGGTGTCGGAAGGCAACAGCGAGAAAGGCATCGCCGACATCAAGGCGATGTTGGCCAAGACCGGCGGCAACATGGTGCTGAATTCCGATCCCAATGACACACCTGACGCGCGCCCGATCGTCGAAGCCTGCGCCAAGGCCGGCGCCTATGTGGTGACGCAGTGGAACAAGCCGTCCGACCTGCACCCGAAGGACTTCAACCCGAATTA
>NZ_RZPB01001051.1:0-1705 GCF_003998535.1 Mesorhizobium sp. M7A.F.Ca.AU.002.02.1.1
TCGGTGATCCGATGCAGGCAAATACCGATATCGGCCCGAAAGTCAGTCTTGAAGAGTTGGAAAAGGTCGAGGCGGTCCTTGCGGAAGCCGTAGCGGGCGGCGCGAGGCTTGCTCTCGCCGGCGGACGCCCGACCAAGGCGCCCATCGATGGCGGCTACTGGCTCAATCCGACCGTACTGACAGATGTGACGCCTGACATGCCGATCATGACGCGCGAAATCTTCGGCCCGGTCGTGCCGATCATGCCCTTCGACACTTTCGAGGAGGCTGTCAGCATCACCAATGCCAGCAACTATGGCCTGTCGGCCTATCTTTTCACCAATGATCTGGGCCGCGTCATGAACGCCGTCAACGAGGTTTCGTTCGGCGAGATCTACGTGAACCGGATCGGACCGGAAATGCTGCAGGGTTTCCATGTCGGCTTCCGCGAAAGCGGACTGGGCGGCGACGACGGCGTGCATGGGCTCGAGAGCTACATGCGCAAGAAGACGGTCTACGTGAACTATTCGGGTGCCGCCACGGCGGCATTGATGCCTTACGGGCGCTGAACAGCGCCCAACCAGTACGACCAGCCAGGTCGCCACCCGGCCGCTACGGCCGTTTCATATGATCGGGAGGAATGAAATGTACTATCGTGGATTTATGGCGGCCGCCTTGGCCTTGGCGCTATCGGGACTGGCCGCATCGTCGGCTCTCGCCGATGACACCATCCCACCGGAAGCAAAAGCTCTGCTCGAGCCGCTGCCCCTGTCGCCGAGGGGCCAACCCGTCCCAGGCTTCCCGGATGGTCCGCCGGCGGTGTCGCCGGACGTGCTGAAATTCTCCGATGAGGATCTTGCCAAGCTCAAGGCGGGCAAGTTTACCGCTGGACTGGTGATGCACACAATGGATGCGGGCTGGCCTCAGTTGCAGGTTGCCGGAATCAGCAACACACTCAAGGATCTTGGTATCGAAATTGTTGGAACCACCGACGCCAAGTTCCAGCCCGGTCAGCAAATCAGCGATCTGGAGCAGATGATCGCCCGTAAGCCCGACGTGATCTTCTCGATCCCGATCGATCCGAAGTCTGAGTCCGAAGCCTACAAGAAGGCGACGGCCGCCGGCATCAAGCTGGTTTTCATGGACAACGTCCCGGTCGATATGGCGCCCGGCAAGGATTATGTGACCGTTGTCGCCTCCGACAATGAAAAGAACGCCTACTTCGCCGCGCAGGAACTTGTCGGGGCGATTGGCGGCAAGGGCGAGGTCGGCATCATCACGCTGGTTTATGACTATTACTACTCCGTCGCAGCCCGAAAGGTCGGTGCCTTGAAGGCGTTCGGCGAACATCCCGACATCAAGGTCGCGGATGTCGGCACCTTCACAGCCCCCGAGAAGGCTTACGAGGTTGCCACCGCAATGTTGACGGCGCATCCCGACATGAAGGGCATCTTCGTTGCCTGGGACACGCCCGCCCAGCAAGTCGTGGCCGCGGCGAAGACACTCGGCCGCGATATCGTCGTCACCACGAATGACATTGCCGCTGACAGCGCGCTGAACGTTGCACGCGGCGAATTTCTGGCCGTAGGCGCGCAGCGTCCCTACGACCAGGGCGTCGCCGAGGCCAAGGCGGCCGCGCTTGCATTGCTTGGACATGACGTCCCGCCATACATTTCGGTGCCGACGTTGCGTGTCAAGAAGCTCGACCTTCTCAGTGCCCTCAAGC
>NZ_RZPB01001052.1:0-1702 GCF_003998535.1 Mesorhizobium sp. M7A.F.Ca.AU.002.02.1.1
GGCGATGCAAAGCGAGGACCTTTTCATCTCGCCGGAAAAGGTCACGGTCGACTATGTCTTCCACAACAACACCGATCAGGATGTCCAGGCCATCGTCGCCTTCCCGATGCCCGACATATCGGGCAATCCCGAAGAAATCCCGGCGATTCCTGAAAATCAGAGCGATAATTTCCTCGGTTTCGAGGTGACGATCGACGGTGTCGCCGCAAAGCCGCAGCTCGAGCAGAAGGTGTTGGCGCTCGGCATCGACATCAGCGCTGAGCTGAAGGCGCAAAACGTGCCGTTCTATCCTTTCGGCGATGCGGCGAAGGCGGCGCTGGCGAAGCTGCCGCAAGCGGTTGTCGATGACTGGGTCAACCGCGGCATCATCATCGAGGACACCGGCAGCGACGGCACCGAGACGAGCAAGGTCTACACCCCGTTCTGGCAATTGCGTTCGACCTACTGGTGGCGCTCGACCTTTCCGGCCAACAAGGACGTCCATGTTTCCCACCACTACAGACCGAGCGTCGGCGGCACGTCTTCGGTCAGCTTCTTCTACGACGGCAAATTCCAGGGTCAGTATGCGGCCTACAAGACCCGGTATTGCATGGACGGCACATTCGAAAATGCGGTGCGCAAGGCGGCCAAGGACGACCCTGACGGCTACCCCAAATATTTCGAGAGCCGCATCGCCTATATCCTGACCACCGGCGGCAACTGGGCTACGGGCACGATCGGCAAGTTCAAGCTGACGATCGACAAGGGCAATCCGAAAGCCCTGGTCTCGTTCTGCGGCGACAATGTCAAAAAGACCGGACCGACGACCTTCGAGATGACGGCGGATGATTTCTACCCCGAGCGCGACATCGACATCCTGATCCTCGAGCCGACGGGCGAAAATTGATGCATGTCGCAATCTACGTTGCCATTGCCGAGAACGGCGTGATCGGGCGGGACGGCGGGCTCCCGTGGCGGCTCTCCACCGATCTCAAGCGCTTCAAGGCCGATACGATGGGCAAGCCTATCATCATGGGCCGCAAGACCTATGAGGGCATCGGTCGACCGCTGCCGGGCAGGTTGAACATCGTCGTGACCCGCGACGAGACCTGGCGCGCCGAGGGCGTCGAGGTGGCACATTCGCTCGAAGCCGCGATCCAGCTGGCGACGGTGCGCGGGCGCGGCATGGCCGATGTCGACGAGGTGTGCGTCATCGGCGGCGGCGAAATCTATGCCCAGGCCATGCTGCTGGCCGACCGGCTGCACGTCACCCATGTGCTGGCAGCGGTCGACGGCGACGCGCATTTCCCGCCGATCGATCCCGATTCCTGGCGCATTGTCAGCTCGCAGGACGTCCCAGCCGGGGAAAAGGACAGCCACCCGACGCGCTATTCGGTTTACGAGCGGCGTCGCGAGAGACATTGAACGAAAAAAGAGCCATTGAAGGAAGACAAAGGGTCGCGACTGGACCAAATCGGACGAAGTCGGAAGCGCATCGCGTTGAAAGCGCCCCGTGGCGTGCCTATAGAAGAACAATACTGGATTTTGCGCCGTAATGCCGGCGCTTGAGGGAATTCCAAGCGAAAGGACATTCATGCCCTGGAACGACAAAAGCGGCGGTGGCGGCGGCCCATGGGGTGGCGGCGGCAACAATCAGGGACCCTGGGGGCAGGGTCCAAAAGGACCGAGCGGGCCGCAGGGCTCGCCTCCCGATCTAGAAGAC
>NZ_RZPB01001053.1:0-1693 GCF_003998535.1 Mesorhizobium sp. M7A.F.Ca.AU.002.02.1.1
GCCCCCCTCTGTCCTGCCGGACATCTCCCCCACAAGGGGGGAGATCGGATGTCATCTCTGCCTTCGCCAATTTCCAACGCTGCAACAGAGGCGCTGACCATGGGCCTAGCCAATCTCCCCCCTTGAGGGGGAGATGTCCGGCAGGACAGAGGGGGGCGCCACGGAACGCTGACATCTCCAAAATCCCACTCACGGCGCAATGATCGGCGAAGCCGCCAAATCCGGCTGGCGCGCCTCCGCCCCGGCAAACGCACTGCCCTCCTCGAACCAGCTTTTCGGCGCCGGTGCGCCCCACAGCGTCTGGCGCTGCGGGTCCTTGAGGTCCCACTTGATCGGCTCCAGGTCCGGATCGACCGTCTGGTAGTCCGAACAGTAGATCTCGATACGGTGGTTGTCCGGGTCGCGGACATAGAGGAAGAAGGCGTTGGAGATGCCGTGCCGACCAGGGCCGCGTTCGATGTTCGGCAAATAGCCCGTGGTCGCCATCAGGTCGAGCAGGTCGATGATGTTGAGCGGCGTCGGCACCCAGAAGGCGACATGATGCAGGCGCGGGCCGATGCCGTTGGTGAACGCGATGTCGTGGACGCCGCCCTTGCGATGCGTCCAAGCTGCCCAAAGCTTCCCGGTTGCGGCATCCTCGGTGTATTCGGTGACGCGAAAACCGAGCTCGTTGTAGAAGGCGACGGACTCGTCGACATTGGGCGAGAAGCAGTTGAAGTGGTCGATGCGTAGCGGCTTGACGCCCTTGTAGAGCGCATATTTCTGATGGATCGGCGGCAGCCTTTCCATCTGGGCATAGAACTCCAGCGGAATCCCGTGCGGGTCGCGCGTCCGAAAAGTGCGCGACTGGTAGGGCCGCTCGACCCATTCCACCGGCAGGCCCTTGCCCTTGAAGAAATACTCGGCCTTATCGAGGTCCTCGTCCGAAAAGACCTTGAAGCCGAGGTCGCGCGCTTCCGGCGTCGTCGCCTTGCGCAGCACGATGCAGTGATGGCCACGTTCCTCCATGGCGCGCAGGTAGATGGCGCCTGATGTCTCGTCGGTAACCTGCAGGCCGAGCGTGTCGACATAGAAGGCGCGGGATTTGGCGAGGTCGGTGACAGCCAACTCGACATGGCTGAGGCGCACGATGTTGAAGGCGGGGTAGAGATTGGGTTTGGGCAAGGGCATCCGATTTCCTCCGGTCAGCCGCCGAGTTTCTGGATCGCGTGCGCCGTCGTCGCGAAGGCGACGTTCTTCGTCTCCATGTAGAAGTCGAAGGAATGGTCGCCGCCGTCGCGGCCGATGCCGGAATTCTTGACGCCGCCGAAGGGGGTCGGCAAATGCCGCACGTTCTCGGAGTTAACCCAGATCATGCCGGCCTCCAGCGCATCGGTGAAACGGAAGGCGCGGGTGACGTCAGAGGTCCAGAGATAGCCGGTCAGGCCGTATTGCGTGTCGTTGGCCAGCGCCAGCGCTTCCGCCTCGTCGTTGAACGCAATGGCGCTCAGCACCGGCCCGAAAATCTCCTCCTGCGCGATGCGCATGCCGTTGGTCACGTTGGTGAACAGGGTCGGGCCGACATAACAGCCGCCTCCCGGTCCATCGACCTTGCCGCCGCCGACGGCCAGCGTCGCCCCCTCCGACCTGCCGATGTCGATATAGGACAGCACCTTCTTTTCATGCACCGGATGGATCAGCGGCCCGGCCACCG
>NZ_RZPB01001054.1:0-1693 GCF_003998535.1 Mesorhizobium sp. M7A.F.Ca.AU.002.02.1.1
CCTTCCTACTCCCGCGAAATAATCTCCTGGCCGTCGACGACCAGCCTGAGACCGAGGTCGCCAGCTCTGCGGCGAGCGAGGAAACGCGGGCGGCGCGTGTTCGAAATCCGCCCCTTGCGCCGATCCTGCGGCGGCAGCGTCTTGATGGCGGCGCCGAGCGATTCTTCCAGGGTGCGGGCAACGCCGTCCGATTCGATGAGCAGCATCGGCAGGCGGTAAGCGTCGGCCCAGGCGCGCCAGTCGGCTGCGACATCGTCGAGATCGTCGGCCACCAGCAGCGGCACCGACAGCATCGGGTCGTTGTGCAGGAGTTCCAGGGTCACCGTGACATTGCCGTCCGGATCCTCCATGGCGCGGGCGGCAACGCCGCGGAACGCATTGGAAGGCAGAACGATGATCGCGGGCAGGCCGCTCATCTCGAGCAAGCGGCGGATCACGGCGCCGCGCTGGTCGATGGTGAAGGTTACATCGCCGTAGTCGTCGCGAGTCGCGTAGCTCACCACTTGCGGCAGGCGGAATGGGTCGAGACGCATGTTGCGTCCCGCCCAGACTGGCTTCAGTCCGGTGTTCATAGAGTGGCCTTCCTGTCTGTCTCCTGAGAGCCGGTGTCCGGTTCTCTCCGGGCCGGTTTTTCCAGCCTCGTTTGTATGGAGACAGTAGCGCGGGCTCCTTACCGCCCCGCTTAAGAAAGTCGGTTAAATTTTGCTGATCTCAGGGATGGTTATCGGAATCCCACCAGCCACAAGATGTCGAAAGGATCAGATAACCTTACCCGGATTCATGATGCCGGCCGGGTCGAAAGCGGCCTTCACCCTTCGCATCAGATCGATCGCCATCGGCGGCGCGGTGGCGATCAGTTCGTCGCGCTTCAACTGGCCGATGCCATGCTCGGCCGAGATCGAACCGTGCAGGCTGCGCACCACATCGTGCACCGCCTTGTTCATGGGGTGATAGAGAGCGAGGAACGCCTCATCGTCGCCGTCGACGGGCCGGGAAATGTTGTAGTGGAGATTGCCGTCGCCCATATGGCCGAAGCAGACCACGCGCGCGCCGGCGCTCACCGACGCCACCGCGCCGGCGGCTTCTTCGATGAAACGCGGGATCGAGGCGATAGGCACCGAAATGTCGTGCTTGATCGAGGCCCCCTCCGGTTTCTGCGCCTCGGGCAGCAGCTCGCGGAAATTCCAGAAGGCATCGCCCTGCGCGAGACTCGCGGCAATGACGGCGTCGCCGACGAATTCCTGTTCGAGGCCAGCCGAGAGCACATCCTCGATCAACGCTCGCGAATCTTCCGACGAACGGCCTGATGAAATCTGCATCAGCACGTACCACGGCCAGTCCTCGATCAGCGGCCGCACCACACCCTGGGCATGCGCCAGGGTGAAATCATATGGCCGCCTGCCGATCAGTTCGAAAGCGGTGAGTGCTGCCCCGGCACGGTCCATGGCCAGGCCGAACAGCGAAAGTGCCGCCTCGGGCGACGACAGGCCGACGAAGGCGACTTCGCGCCCCTTCGGCTTCGGGAACAGCTTCAGCACGGCGGCGGTGATGACGCCGAGCGTGCCTTCGGCGCCGACGAACAGGTTTTTTAGATCGTAGCCGGTGTTGTCCTTCTTCAGCTTGCGCAGGTCGTCGAACACCTCGCCGGTCGGCAGCACCACCTCGACACCGAGGCAAAGTTCACGCGCATTGC
>NZ_RZPB01001055.1:0-1690 GCF_003998535.1 Mesorhizobium sp. M7A.F.Ca.AU.002.02.1.1
TTATGTCTCCGGCGGTATCCATGCCCGCGACTATGGCGATGCCCTGCAACCGGATCCGGCAAGATTGGCGGCCTTCCTGGAAAAGCATGGCTATGGTCCGGTGGCCGTCATTCCCAGACTTCGGTAGGTGACGATGGCAGCCTTCCAGCGCATCCTGGCAACCGCGCCGCTTCCCGCCGACCTGCGCGGCGGCGTCGTGGCGATCGGCAATTTCGATGGCGTCCATCGCGGCCATCAGGCGGTGCTCGAGCGAGCCTCGGCGGAGGCAGGACGGCGCGGCGTGCCGGCCCTGGTGCTGACATTCGAACCGCATCCGCGCAAGATCTTCAGGCCTGATATCCCGTTGTTCGTGCTGACGCCGCCGCCGATGAAGGCGCGGCTGCTGTCGCTGCTGGGCTTTGCCGCGCTCGTCGAGCAGCCGTTCACGCGCGACTTCGCCTCGCTGTCGGCGGAAGCGTTCGTGACGGATGTGCTGGAAACGAACCTCGGCATTACTCACGCCGTAACCGGGTTCGACTTCCATTTCGGCAAGGATCGTCAGGGCGGCCCGGCCTACCTGATGGCGGCCGGCGAGCGTCACGGCTTCGGCGTCACGCTCGTCGACGCGTTCCGGGACGAGGGCGCCGAGGTGGTGTCGTCCAGCCGTATCCGCGGATTGCTGGGCGAGGGTGAAGTGGCTGAAGCCGCCGGTCTGCTCGGCTACCGGTTCACCGTCGAAAGCGAGGTGGTCGGCGGACAGCAGCTTGGCCGCACCCTTGGCTTTCCAACCGCGAATATGAGGCTGTCGGCTGAAGCCGCACTCAGGGAGGGCATCTATGCCGTCCGCTTCCGCCGCGCCGACGGCACGCTTCACGACGGCGTCGCCAGCTTTGGCCGACGCCCGACAGTCGACGACAACGGCGCGCCGCTGCTGGAAACCTTTGTCTTCGATTTCTCCGGCGACCTCTATGGCGAGGTTTGTCAGGTTTCCTTCTTCGGTTTCCTGCGTCCGGAGGTGAAGTTCGAGGGGCTCGACGCGCTGGTCGCGCAGATGAAGCGCGATGAAGCCGAGGCACGCGCGCTGCTTGCCGGCGTCAGGCCGCTCTCCGACCTCGACGCTGCGATGGCATTTTAAGCTACTTCTTCAGTGCCAGGCCAACGGCGATGAAGGTCCAGCCCTGGAAGATCAGATCGATCGCCAGGAACAGACCGAGCACCCACAGGCTGTTGACCGGCCAGCCCATGGCGATGATCAGGCCCGCAAGCGCGGTGATGACACCGGCAGCGACGATCCAGCCCCAGCCGCGTTCCGGCCGATGGCTGTAGCCGACCCAGGCCCTGAGCACCCCTGACGCGACCAGCGCAATCGCCAGCAGGAATGTCAGCACCGCCGAGGCAAGCAACGGATTGCCGAAAGCGAAGAAGCCGGCAACGGCGTACAGCAGTCCGCTGAGCAGCCAGTAGAAGAAGCGGCTCCAGGTCTTGACGCCGAACGCGTGCACGATCTCGATGATGCCCGCCATCAGCATCAGCCATCCCACGACGTAGACGGAAGCCACCGTGGCGACGAACAGGTTGGCGAAGGCAATGCCGCCGAAGATGAGCAGCAGCACACCGAGCGCGACAAACCATCCCCATTTTGTCCGTGTCTGTTCGATCGCGATTTTCAGGGCGTCGCCATGCAGGGTCATTGTCGCGGTCTCCATCGAGG
>NZ_RZPB01001056.1:0-1689 GCF_003998535.1 Mesorhizobium sp. M7A.F.Ca.AU.002.02.1.1
TTGCGTGGTTTTCGATTATATCGTCGTGGGTGGTGGCTCCTCTGGATGCGTGATGGCGAGCAGGCTCTCCGCCTATGGCGCTCGCGTGCTGCTCATTGAAGCTGGCCCTGATACGCCGCCGAATGCCATTCCTGACGACATCCAGGATGGCGACCCAACGCGTGCTTACCTTAATCCCGGTTATCGATGGCAGTCACTCCACGCGACAACGGTGCGAGGTGGCCGCAAGCCTGTCCATTACGAACAGGCGCGCGTCATGGGTGGCGGCTCCAGCATCAATGCCCAAGTCGCCAACCGCGGCGGGCCCGGAGATTACGATGAGTGGGCCTCAAGCGGTGCAACGGGCTGGGGTTGGGAAGACGTGCTGCCCTACTTCCGTCGTCTAGAATGCGATTTGGATTTCGGCGGGGAATTTCATGGCACGAACGGCCCCTTGCCAATCAAACGTGTGCGCCAATCAGACTGGTCGGGCTTCATCCGGGCAATCTCCGATGCTTACGATGCTTTGGGGCTTCATTTCAGGCCAGACTTCAATGGTGCATTCGGTGATGGCTATTCAGTTGTCCCATTGACCAACCGCAATGGTCATCGGGTCTCCTCCGCGATGGCGTACTTACCCGAAACCGTCCGCTCTCGCCGCAATCTAACGATTTTATCCGAAACGACAGTTGCGCGGCTGACCTTTTTGGGAACAACGGTAACGGGGGTCGAGACGGAGAACAAATCGGGCGTGCAATCGTATAGCGCTTCTTGCGTTATCCTGTGCGCAGGAGCACTCCATTCACCCGCCATATTGATGCGCTCCGGGATCGGCCCCGCGAAGGAATTAGTACAATTCGGAATCCCTATCGTTGCAGATTTGAAAGGTGTGGGCCAGAATCTTCAGGAACACCCCACGATTTGCGTTTCGGCCTATTTGAAGCCGGCCGATCGCTTGTCACCCGGCGTGAGCGAATATATTCAGATGCACGCCCGCTACTCGTCGGGTTACGAAGGCTGCCCGTCGACCGATATGGCAATATCGACTGTTGCCAAATCATCCTGGCACCCGCTGGGGAGGCGCCTCGGCACTCTCGCCGTGTGGGTCAATCGCAGCTACTCGACGGGAACTGTGGCGCTCAAGGGTAGTTCGCATAAAATAGAGCCGGAGGTCGATTTCAACTGGTTGAGCGACAAGCGGGACGCCGAGCGCCTCAAGCAGGGCTTTCGCTTCATAGTCCGCCTGCTGCAGCAAGATTCGCTGTCCTCTGTGGCGCTGGACCCGTTTCCGTCAGCGTTGAATGCGCGAGCGAAGCTGGTGAGCAAGGTCACAAGCACAAACTATGCACTCACGTCATTTCTGGCGCTGCTCATGGACGCGTCGCCGCGGCTGCGCCGTGGGCTGATTAGGCGCGTCATAACGGATGGGGATAGCATTTCCGATCTCGTCAACGACGAGAAACATCTGGATCGGTATATTCGCCAGAACGTCATCCCAAGTTGGCATCCGACGTCGACCTGCAGGATGGGGGCAGCCGCGGATCCTGGCGCTGTGACCGATCCGTCGGGACGCGTTCATGGTATTTTGGGTTTGAGGATCGCCGACGCTTCCGTCATGCCATTTTGCCCTCGGGCGAACACAAACATTCCGACGATTATGGTGGCTGAGAAATTGGCCGACACAACCTTGAGAGACGGCAGACGGAGCTA
>NZ_RZPB01001057.1:0-1684 GCF_003998535.1 Mesorhizobium sp. M7A.F.Ca.AU.002.02.1.1
TGCCGCACGTCAAGCAGGCCGCCGGAGGTCAGGTCTTTCCTGAAAGTGAGATTAGAGAGATCGGCGCTGATGAAGGACGCGATCTGCGACGCTTCGACGTCGATTTCGATCTACCGGATCACCTTACCCCGGAGTTTCCACCTCCAATATTTCTGACCACGCACCCGGAGCTTGGAGATGTGTCGCGAGGGGATCTGCTGACGATACGCAACTTCTACGAATACATGAACGGCATCATCACGCCCGTGCAGATGGAAGGACTTCGTCTGCTGCTGACGCCATTTCCGCAGGAGGAATTCAACCAGACCGAGGACAGGAAGGTAGCGATGCAAAGCACGGGTGTCGCTTGCCTCGATTGCCATTCCAATTTCCACACCAACGGGGCGTTTCACCTCACCCCGGACGTGCGGCCGCAAGCCGAGCGCTTCCGGCTCGACACAACCAGCCTGCGCGGCTTGTTCAACCAGCAGATCCACGGATCCAAGCGCTCGCTGCGTTCCGTGGAAGACTTTACGGAGTTCGAACAGCGCACCGCCTATTTCAACGGCGATCACGTGAGCGCCACCCGCAAGGGCGTGAACCTGCCGGATCGGCCCAACCAGGTCGCGATGATGGCGCAGATGCAGAACATCATCGATTTTCCTCCGGCACCCAAGCTCGATCCCTTTGGACGACTTGACCCGGCTACCGCCAGTGCGCTGGAGATCAAGGGCGAGCAGGTGTTCATGGGAAAGGGCCGCTGCGGCGAATGTCATGTTCCAGCCCAGTCCTTCATGGACAACAATATGCACGACCTGAAGCTCGAGCGATTCTACAAAGTTGGTCAGACGTTCAACGACCAGGTTGCCATTCCAGATGGACCCATCAAGACCTTCACGTTGCGCGGGATCAAGGATTCTCCGCCCTATCTTCATGACGGCCGTCTGATGACGCTGGGCGATACCGTTGAGTTCTTCAACCTGGTGCTCGGAACGAAGCTCGACCAATCGGAAAAGGAAGCATTGGTGGCCTATTTGCTCACGCTCTAGACATCATCCGGGAAAAACCGCGGCCGACAATTAACTAGGTATTGAATGGAGGACAGTTCATGCGTGCCGCCATAATGACAGTAGTCCTGGCAGTGTCGCCCTGCTGTGCGCTGGCGCAAATCGGCAATCCAGCCGGTCTTGCCCCCGATACCAGTATGGAGAAGCCTGGAGTTCCAGCACCGCACCAGACGAATTATCAGGATCGGCTTTTCGTACAGCTAATTACGGCAGGCGGCAGGGCCGAGATAGAGTTCGGGCGACTCGCGGCTGGAAAGACAAGCCACGAAGACCTCCGTGAATTTGCAAATCGGATGGTCGATGATCACAACAAGGCCAATGAGCAGCTGAAATCCGTGGCCGATAAAAGCAAGATTCCACTTCCCGAAGGGCTCGATCCAGATCACAAGAAAATCCGTTCCGATCTCGAAAAGCTCGACGGCGCCGCGTTTGAGCTGGCGTACCTGAGGGCGCAGATCGTCGATCACCAAAGGACGGCGCAGCTCCTGGCTTGGGAGATAGGCTCGGGCGAGGATGCAGCGCTTCAGCGCTTCGCCTCCGAAAAGCTGCCGACGGTGCTTGAACATCTTGACCTGGCCCGCACGTTGCACGCGAAGCTGGCAGGCCAAGCCCTGTTCGCGCCGGATACGCAAAAGGCC
>NZ_RZPB01001058.1:0-1684 GCF_003998535.1 Mesorhizobium sp. M7A.F.Ca.AU.002.02.1.1
CCATTCTGCACATGTCGGCGATGTCGCACGTGGCAAGCATGATCGCCCATGGCGTCTTCGAGAAATGGCCGGACCTCTACTTCGTGATCATCGAGTGCGGCGTCGCCTGGGTTCCGTCGGTCCTTTGGCGCCTGGACGCCGACTACAAAGCGCTGCGCAAGGAGACGCCATGGCTGAAGATGCTGCCGTCTGAATATTGCCGGCGCAACATCCGCTTTTCCACGCAGCCGCTGGAGCAGCCTGCAAACATCCAACATCTCTGGTCCACGCTCGAAGCGATGGACGGCGAAAACACGCTGATGTTTGCATCAGACTATCCGCACTGGGATTACGACGATGCCAACACGCTGCAAATCCCTCCTGCATGGAAGAGCAAGATCATGGGACTGAACGCGCTGGAAGTCTACAAACGCATCCCCCGCGCGCAAGCCGCGAATGCCGCCTGAGGAAGCATACGATGCCCGAGAAGACATATATCTGCCGCGTCGACGAGATCGAAACAGGGTCTCCGTTCATCGCCAAGATCCGCAGCCTTTCGGTCGGGATTTTCCGCATCGGAGATTCATTCCACGCGCTGCTGAATGTCTGTCCGCACCGCGGCGCTCCGCTTTGCGAGGGGCCGCAATGCGGCACAACCGCGCCCGTTGAACAGGCGCAATTCATCTATCATCGCGAAAACGAGATCGTTCGATGCGCCTGGCACGGGTGGGAGTTCGACATCAAGTCAGGCGCGGCCTTGGTCGATCCCTCCGTTCGCGCGCGCACATTTCCAGTCACCGTCGAAGCCGGCGGCATCTACGTGACGGCCTGATTGGCGCAAGCCGATTGGGATTGGAAAAATTCGAAGGAAAGGTGGCGGAGCCAATAAGCAGATTTGTTCGCCGGTGCTTGACGAGAAATAACGCGGGGAACTCCGCAATGGGAGAGTCAAATGTCAGAATCTGAATACAAGCTTGGTATCGCGAAAAGCCTGGTCGGAGGCGGCAAGGTTTCCCGCCGCGACTTCATTCATCTTGGGCTGGCCGCGGGCCTGACCGTTGCCGCCGCCGACCGGCTGTTCGTGAGCACGGCGCGGGCCGAACCGATGCAGGGCGGCTTCGCCAAGCTCGGCATGGCTCATGGCGCGACGACGGATTCGATCGATCCGGCCGGCTACCCCGACACGTTCACACAAACCGCATTTTCGGGCTCGCTGTCCAACAGCCTCACTGAGGTCGACGCCAAAGGCAATGTCCAACCGGACCTCGCCGAGAGCTTTGAAACTTCGGATGGAGCCAAAACCTGGGCTTTCAAGCTGCGCAAAGGCGCAACCTTTCACAACGGCAAGACCGTGAAGGCGGATGACGTCGTGACCTCCTTGCAATATCACATGGGCAAGGACACCAAATCGGCGGCGAAGTCGCTGTTGGACTCCGTCGCCGATGTCAAGTCGGACGGCCCGGAAACGGTGGTCTTCACGCTCAAGAGCGGCAACGCCGATTTCCCTTACATCATGAGTGACTACCATCTGGTCATCATGCCGGCCAAGGACGGCAAGGCGGATTGGGCTTCAGGCGTTCGCACCGGTGCTTTCGTCCTCGAGAATTTCCAGCCCGGCGTTTCGGCCAAGCTCAAGCGCAATCCAAACTACGTCAAGAATGGCAAGCCCTATCTCGACGAGGTGGAGTTCATCGCCACCACAGAT
>NZ_RZPB01001059.1:0-1683 GCF_003998535.1 Mesorhizobium sp. M7A.F.Ca.AU.002.02.1.1
ACAGCGTATGCACCGAGGCCGGCGACAGCCTGCCGAAATAGGTCGGATCGGTGGCGCAGAGATAGCGCTTGGCGGCGACATGCAGCCTGACGCATTCGACGATGACAGGTGGAAAGAACGGCGCCAGCACTTCGCCGCCGGCTTCGTCATGATGCTTGTCCTCGACATCCTCGGGCGAATAGGTGCCGAACTCGCTGGTGTAATGGCCAATGTCGTGCAGCAGCGCCGCCGCCACCAGCTCGTCCGGCGCGCCGTCCTTTTCGGCGAACCAGGCGCCCTGCAGCATGTGCTCCGACATGGTGACGGGTTCGCCGAGGTAGGATTCCGCACCCCGGCGCTCAAAGATGTCGGCAATGAATTCGACGATATTGTCCGCGTTCAAATCCTGGCCGCTCATTCCGCCGCCTCCTTGAACCCGTGTTCTATCGACGCGAGCGTCGACAGCAGGCCATCCTTGTCGGCGTAACAGCCCTGCAGCCAGCGCTTGCCGGTTCCGGAAAACGCCTTGCGGGCGTGCATGACGCGCGTGTTGTCGACGATGAAAGCCTGCCCCGCTTCGAGCTTGAACGTCACTTCGAAGGATGGATCCTCGATCAGTTCGGCGAACCGGCGGTAGGCGGCGTAGTACGCCTCCATGTCGGCGAAGGGCACGTCGACCGTCGGCGCCAGCGAGCGGTTGTTGAAGCGGATGCAGATCAGCTCGCCATCGGGCCCGAGCTCGATCATCGGCCGCTTCGCCTGCAGCCGCACACCGGAAGAGCCGGCATATTCGAAGCGCGCCGGGCATGAGCTCAGCAGCCGGAAGCCTTCCGGGTTCTCAGCCTGCAGCGCAGCCGCGACGGCAAACCCGTCGACGACGCTGGATTCGCCGCCCTCAACCGTATTCTCGATGCAGGACAGGATCTGCAGCGTCGGCACGGGGTCGCGATAGGGATTGTCGGTATGCGCCTGGAGCCCGAGATTGGTGTAGGCGAGATTGCTCGGATTGACCTCGGCGCGCACTTCGAACCAGCGGCCGTAATTGGTCTCCCTGATATAGCCGAACAGATCGGACACCTTGCACAGCGCTCCGGATTCGGCCGGCAGATCGTCCATCACCGCAAAGCCATAGGCTTTCACCGCCGACAGCCATTGCCCCAGCACAGCGCGATCATGGCTGGCCGCAGCATAGCCGGCGCGCGGCACCGAATTCTGCATCGAGGCCTTGGTCCATCGCACGGTGGCCTCGTCTGTCCAGCCGGGCTGGCGGGCCGCGTCACGATCATAGGCATTGGCACTCAGCCATGCCGCCGGGAAACTCACTGTTTTCTGCTCCGGCACGAAGCTGACTTCCAGGGCGCCGCCCTTGAGCGATGCCGCGCCGATCCTGGTGTCGGCGGGAATGTCGAGGATGGTGATCAGCCGTTGGCCATTGCCGGCGCTGCGCGTCTTGTCGTCCAGCGCATTGTCGCGCAGCCACATGGCGTGAAAGCGGCTGCGCGACCCGTCCTTCCAGCCAAGTTCGATTGTTCTACCTTCGTCGCCGATCAGCGCCTGGGTGAGCATGGAGATCCGTTCCTGTCCATTGCGTCCCCCGCAGCTGATCCGCAGGGTTTCGATTGCATGTTGATCGCGCGAGAGGCATAATTCAAATTATCCTTTTTTGGCCAATGACCACGATATACTAATGTCTCGAACCACACC
>NZ_RZPB01000105.1:0-12264 GCF_003998535.1 Mesorhizobium sp. M7A.F.Ca.AU.002.02.1.1
GGTCTACATGGCGATCCTGGCCATTCCGTTGGCCGCTTTCATACTCTACCGCACGCCATGGGGCCTGTCGGTGCGCATGGTCGGTGAAAATCCGCGTGCCGCGGATTCGGCCGGTGTCAGCGTCATCGCCACACGCTTCCAGGCGGTTGTCCTCGGCGGCGCGCTGATGGGGCTGGCCGGCGCCTTCCTGTCGATGGCGCAGTTCAACGCCTTCACCTTCGGCGTCGTCTCCGGGCGCGGCTGGGTGGCGATCGCGCTGGTCGTCTTCGGCCGCTGGGATCCATGGCGCTCGGCGGGGGCGGCACTTCTGTTCGCCTTCGGCGATGCCTTGCAGCTGCGCATGCAGGCGAGCGGGCTCGGACACATCCCCTACGAGGCGTTCCTGATGCTGCCGTTCATCTTCACCATCGTCGCCATGGCTGTGATGTCGCGCAACGCGGTGGCGCCGTCGGCGCTGCTCAAGCCATTTCGCAGGGAGGAGCGTTAGCAAGCAGGGCTTGGTGCCATTTCCTCTCCCTCCGGAGGGGGGAGAGGTGGCGCTGCGAAGCCGCGACGGAGTGGGGGAACCACCCGGCAACCGTCGCGACGGACATTGGAAGGCCACTAGGCGCAAGAATCTTCCTGCACCGCGCCCAAGGGTCGCCCCCACTCCGTCGACCCCCACTCCGTCGAGCTGCGCTCGACACCTCTCACCCGATCGACGGGGGAGAGGAAGGGCGCCAGGCGTCGCCTCACATCGCGGTAAAACCGTTGTCGACGAACAGATGCGTGCCGTTGACGAAGCTCGACTCGTCGCTGGCCAGGTAAAGCGCCGCCCTCGCCACCTCTTCCGGCTCGCCGATGCGGCCCTGCTGCGCGGCCAGCGCTGCGTCCGAGACATCGACGCCGAGCCTGCCGAGGTCGGCAACCTCGCGCAGGCCGTGCGGCGTGCGGATGAAGCCCGGGCAGACGGCGTTGCAGCGGATGTTGCGGTCGCGGAACTCGACGGCGATGGCGCGGGCGAACATGTGGCAAGCGCCCTTGGTGGTGTCGTAGAGCACTTCGTTGGGAGTAGCCGCCACCGCCGAGATCGACGAGGTGCAGACGATCGAGCCGCCGCCCGCCGCAATCATGCCGGGCAAAACGGCGCGCGTCATCAGGAACATCGAGCGCACATTGACGGCATGCAGCCAATCCCATTCCTGCACCGTGGTCTCCAGGAAGGGCTTTATCACGATGGTGCCGGCGTGGTTGAACAGCACGGTGATGGGCCCGAGTTTTTCGATAGCACCCTTCACGGCGGCTTCGACCTGTGCCTCGTCGGAGACGTCGGCGACAAAATGCTCGGCGACATGGCCGCGTGCCCTGATTGTCGCTGCGGTTGCGGCGGCCGCCTCGCCGTTGCGGTCGATGATCGCCACCTTGGCGCCTTCGGCGGCGAACAACTCCGAGGCTGCTCCACCCATTCCCGTCGCGCCGCCCGAAATGATGGCGACCTTGCCGGCCAGTCTTGTGCCCATTTTTTTTGCCCCTTATGTGACGATTTCGCTTTGCTGGTTGGGTGATGCTACCGCGCCGGCGCCGGGCGGCCAATCCACGAATTGAGTGCCGCGAGGGCAAGGCCATAGGTCCATTCGGACGCAGACCCGAAAACGGACGCGCCATACGGATCGGCCGCCCGAGTGCCCCTGTAAGCAAGTGGCTACCAACTTCCCGTCACCTAAGAGAAAATTATTCTAGATTTGACCGAAAAATAGCAATCGACAAAGTCTACAAGTTTTATAGATTAACAGACGAGACGGAGGTCGATATGTCCTATATCCAGAACGCCCAGACGGATCGCAGTGGTCAGCGGGCGGCCAATGCCCAGACCTTCCGCCCGGCCTATGCCGGGGCTTTCGCCTATCTCGTCTTTGCCCTTGCGTTCGTGTTCACCGGGGCCGTTGTTCTGGGTCTTATTCCCTGAGTCGTCAGATCGACCGGGGTTAGCTGCCCCACCACTTACAGGCAATTGGAGTTGAATGAACCGAATCCTCGGCGTGCTTTCGCGCGCCCGACACCACGGAGGACATGGCAATGCCGATCGAGTTCACGCATATTCCCGGCAAGACCGCCGATGCCGCGGTTCCCTTTTTCTACGACTTTGCCGAGACCGCGACCAAGCTCGGGCTGATCGAGGACGGCGGCTTCCGCAAGATCGTCGTCGACGATTCGGCCGGACTGCTGACCAACATGGATCTTGCGGCCCAGGTGCTCGATCGCACCTCGTCGCTGGAAGTCGTGCTCACCCATTGGGCGGGCGTGGTCGAACCGACTGTGGCGGCCCGACAACTGGCGTCGATCGACAGGCAAAGCGGCGGACGCCTGGCGCTGAGAATGATCAGCGAGCCGCTGAGCGATGCCGACGCCGAAACACGGCCGGTCGGGCACACCGTCATCTGGCAGCGAATAGACGAATATCTGGTGCTGCTGAAGCGGCTGTGGTCGAACGACCGGCCCTTCGACCACGAAGGAACGTTCTACAGCATCAAGGGCGGCTACGTGCCGCGCAAGGGACCGCACGGCGCCGACCTGGTCATCCGCATGGGCGGGCAGTCCGGAACGGCGCTCAAGGTGGCCGGCCGGCATGCCGATGTCTTTGAACTGGCGCCGGGCTCGATCGACGAGATCCGGCAATTGATGGAGCGGGTGCGTCGCTCCGCCGCCGAACATGGCCGGGCCGGCAAGCTGCGCTTCGCGCTTCCGGTCGGGATTCACCAGGGTGCTTCCGCCTCCGGCCACAAGGCGGTCGATGTTGCCGGGCCGCCAGCCCAGGCCGCCCTGTCGCTGCTTGCCTATGCAGCCCTCGGGATCGATGAATTCATGATTGTCGGCGTCGACACGCCACGCGAGATCGCAACGCTCGGCCGGGAAACGATCGCCCTGCTGCGCAATTCGCTGGCGCGTCGCGAACACGAGGCATTCCAGCCTGGAGCATATGCGTCTCGTGCAGGATTGGAGACGCGCGCAACGGGCTGAAGTCCTTCAGCCTTTTGTTGCCTCGGGCCTGTCGCCAAGCCGCGACAGGCCTTCAATGACAGCGCCCGAATCCGCCAGCGCGCCGAAGACGCCATCTTCGACCGTCACCATATGAAGCGCGGCCTCGTGGGCTTGTTTGTCGCCGCTGGCGCAGGCGTCGGAAATCGTCAGGCATTGAAACTTGCGGTCGCAGGCTTCGCGCAGCGTGGTGTGGACGCAGACATCCGTCGTGCATCCGGAAAACATGAGATGCGTGATGCCTTGCGCGCGGAGCACAAGCTCGAAATCCGTATAGGTGAAGGCGCTGTTGCAGGTCTTGTCGACGATGATGTCGTGCGGTGCCACGTCGATCTCCGGAACGATCTGGAACCCCGTGCCCGAGCGCAGCAGGATATCGGTGCCGTCGAGACCGGAGCGCTTGCGGCGCCATTTTTCGTAAGGCGTCATATCGGCCATGTCGGCCCTATAGCCCTGCCTGGTATGGATGACCCTGACGCCGGCCCTGCGCGCGGCCGCGATCAGCCGGCTCACCGTCGGCAGGATCGCCCTCAGAGGCGACGGGTCATAGCCCTGCCTGGCGAAGTAGCCCGTCGTCGACAGGAAATCCTGCTGCAGGTCGATGACGATCAGCGCGGTGTTTTCGGCCACCAGCCTGCCGTCAAAGGGAAAGTCGAAGGGCGTTGCCTTGATCATCCGGGGGCTCCCTGCTTGGCCGCTACCATAGTGGATCAACGCGATGACACCAGATGCTGGGCGTCGTGCAGGCGTCGATAGATGCCGCCGGCACGGATCAGTTCGCTGTGCGACCCCTGCTCGACGACGCCCGACTCCGAGACGACGACGATGCGGTCGGCGCCGCGGATCGTTGCCAGCCGGTGTGCGATGACCAGCGTGGTTCGGCCCTCGGCAAGTTCGGCCAGCGACTTCTGGATTTCGCGCTCGGTCTCGGTGTCGAGCGCCGACGTCGCCTCGTCGAGGATCAGGATCGGCGGGTTCTTCAAGAACATACGGGCAATCGCCAGCCGCTGCTTCTGGCCGCCGGACAGTTTTACGCCGCGCTCGCCGATGATCGTATCATAACCGGCCGGCAGGCCTGATATCATGCCGTCGAGCTGCGCCCGCCGCGCGGCATCGGCGATGGCGTCGTCGGAGGCGCCGAGACGGCCATAGGCAATGTTTTCGCGGATCGAGCCGCCGAACAGGAAGACATCCTGCTGGACAATGCCGATCTGGCCGCGCAGCGAAGCGAGCGTCATGTCCCTGATATCGATGCCGTCGATGCTGATCCGCCCGGCGCTGACTTCGTAGAACCGCGGCAGCAGCGAGCATATGGTGGTCTTGCCGGCACCTGACGGCCCGACGAAGGCGATGGTTTCGCCGGCGCGGATGGTGAGATCGATATCCCTGAGCACCGGCTTGCCGTCGCCATAGCCGAAGCTCACACCGCGATATTCGATGGAGCCCTTGAGGCCGCTGGCGGTAACGGCACTGGGCCGGTCGGCGATGTCGGGTTCGGTGTCGAGCAACTCTGTGTAGCGGCGGAAGCCGGCAATGCCTTTTGGATAGGTCTCGATCACCGAATTGATCTTCTCGATCGGCCGCACGAAGACGCCGACCAAAAGCAGGAAGCCGACGAAGCCGCCATTGCTCAGGCCTCCCGTAATGACGAGGTAGCTGCCGGCAATCATGACCACGAGCTGGATCAGCCTTATGCCCATGTAGTTCAGCGAATTGCTGGCCGACATGATGCGGTAGGCGTCGAGCTTGGTCTGGCGGTAGCGCTGGTTGTCATGTGCGAACAGCGTGCGCTCATGCTCCTCGTTGGCGAAGGCCTGGACGACGCGCATGCCGCCGACATTCTCCTCGATGCGGACGTTGAAATCGCCGACACGCCGGTAGAGCGCCTGCCAGTTGCGCTCCATGCGGTCGCCGTAGCGCATCGTCACCCAGGCGATCAGAGGCACGATCACCGCCGTGATCAGCGCCAGATGCATGTTGACCGTGAACATCAGCACGAAGGCGCCGGCGAACGTCATGATGGCGATGAACAGGTCCTCGGGGCCATGATGCGCGATCTCGCCGATCTCCTCGAGATCCTTGGTGACGCGACCGACGAGATGGCCGGTCTTGTGGTTGTCGTAGAAGCGGAACGACAGTTTCTGCAGATGATCGAAGCTCTTGCGCCGCATCTCGGTCTCGATGTTGATGCCAAGCATGTGGCCCCAATAGGTGACGACCGCCATCAGCACCGTGTTGAGCAGATAGATTACCAGCAGCCCGGCCGAGGCGATGATGATCAGCGTCCAGTCCTGCCGTGGCAGGAGCTGGTCGACGAAGGTGCGGACCGCCATGGGAAAGCCAAGTTCGAGCAGGCCGGCCAGCACCGCGCAGGAGAAGTCGAGCGCGAACAGCCCCTTCCAGGGCGCGTAATAGGACAGGAAACGTCTGATCATCGAGGTGAACCGCAAGCTGTCTTGATGGACGCGGCGAGGGCACCGGCCGCCATCGATGGGCGCTGCTTACAATCGGCAGGGCAGGGCCGGCAATATGCCAGGGCCGACTTCATTGCCTGCCTTTCCACATCAGCGCCATGAAATAGGGGCCGCCGACGAAGGCGGCGATGAGCCCGGCCGGCACCTGCCAGGGAAAGATCAGCGTCCGGCCGGCCCAGTCGGCGGCAACGAGGATCAGCCCGCCTGTCATGGCCGAGGCCAGAAGCTGCGGCACGGCACGGCGGAAGCCGAGCATGCGCGCGAGATGCGGCGCCATCAGGCCGACGAAGCTCAGCGGGCCGATGACCAATGTCGCGGTTGCGGTGGCCAGCGCGGTAAGTGCCAGCAGAATGGCGCGAACCCGTCCAAGCCGCAGGCCAAGGCCACGCGCGGCAGTTTCGCCGAGCGGCACTATATCGAGCCAGCGCGCCGTCAGCGGCGCCAGCGCGAGGACGGCGACCGCGACCGCAGCGGCAGTGAAGGCATCATTGGGCGTTGCGCGATAGGTCGATCCCGATAGCCAGGCGAGCAGGAAGCCCGTGCGCGGATCGCCGCTGGCCAGAAGCAGCGCGGCGAAGGCCGACGCGACCGTCGCCACGGCGACGCCGGCAAGCAGCAGCCGCGACGGCGACAGTGCATTGCGCCGCCCGACCAGCACGACGATCGTCAGCGCCAGCAAGGCGCCCGCGAGTGCGGCGCCGAGCATTGCCGCGCGGTCGAAGCCGTCGCTGAGCAACAGCAGCGCCAGCACGCCGAAAGAGGCGCCGCCGGAAATGCCGAGCACTTCGGGTGCTGCCATCGGGTTGCCGGTCATGCGCTGCATCAGCGTGCCGGCGACCGCGAGCAGGACGCCCGCCGACAGGGCTACGACGACGCGAGGCGCGCGCAGGGCAAGCAGCTCGGTCAAATCCTCGGATGCGATCCAGTGCCAACCGCCTGCGCCACGGCCAAAGCCCATTGCGACGACAACCGCGAGGATGAGCGCCAGCAGGCCGGCGATCAACGGCAGGCCGTTTGTCGGCAGGCGTACGGACGACATCATATCGGCCTGCCTTTCGGGGGTGGTTCGCATTCGCGGCAACAGGAACAGCAGCAGCGGCGCGCCGAGCAAAGCGGTCGCGGTGCCGGCGGGGATTTCGCCGGCGAACGGCAGATGCTGCACCAGGCGGTCGGTGAGCCAGAGCAGGGCGCCGCCGACCAGCGGCGACCAGACCAGGCGGCGGCCAAGCGTGCGCGCTCCGGCCAGCCGCGCCAGCGCCGGGGCAGCGAGCGCTACGAACCCGATGACGCCGACCTCGGCGACGACCAGCGCGCCAAGCGAGACGGCGACAGCCATGCCGGCAAGGCGGATGACGGCCGGGCGGGTGCCGAGCGATGCCGCGCCGTCGTCGCTGAGATCGAGCAGGCGTAGCGGTCGCCAGAGCAGGAACGCGGCGCAGATGCCGGCCAGCAGCCACGGCGCCAGAGCAACGACGGCCGCATCGCCATTCTGCACCAGCGAGCCGCTCTGCCAGATGAACAGCTCCTCGGTGTATTCGCGGTTGAGCGCCATCAGCAGCGCGCCGGCCGAACCGAAAGTGAGGCTGACGACGAGGCCGGCGATGATGATCGACACTGGCGAAAAGCTGCGCCCGCGCGCCAGTGCGAAAACGGCTGATGTGGCGAGAGCGCCGCCAGCCAGCGCCACCCCTTCACGGCCGCCTTCCAGCAGCCATGGTGCGTAGAGGGTGGCGGCCGCCAAAGCGAGGCTTGCTCCGGCATTGGTGCCGATCGTGGTCGGCTCGGCCAGCGGGTTGCGCAGCACATGCTGCATGACGACACCGGCGAGACCGAGCGCCGCGCCGGCCAGCACGCTGACGGCGACACGTGGCAGGAAAGCATAGCGATACAGCAACTGCACTGGATCGGATGTGTCGGGGGCGGTGAGCGCCTGCCACCACAGGTGCGCCGGCAGAAGGTGGATGAGATCGATGACGCTCAGCACCAGCGCCAGCCCCGCGGGCACGGCAACTAGCAGGATGAGCGCGCCGATGCCGTCGCGCTGTCGCGGCAGGGACATTGCCTGAGCGATCATGCTGCTGCCACGAATTCGGCGAAACGCGCGGCAGCAGTGAGACCGCCGAACGGCCAGACCGGCGGAATGGTCCGCACTTGGCCGTTCCGGACGCAGGGCAGGTTGGCCCAGAGCGAGTTGCGGGCGATCCTGATCCTGACGTGCGGCGGGATCGGATCGAGCGAGATCAGTTGCGCCTCGCCGACGGCGACCAGTTCCTCGATGCCGACCGTCGAAAAACCCCATTCATTGGTGGCGCCGGTCCAGGCATTGACGAGGCCGAGCCGGTCGAGGACGTCCTGCAGCAGGCTGCCGGCGCCGTAGACGCGGACATGGCGATCGTCGAACATGCTGACGACGCAGACCGGTTTTTGCACCGCCCGCTCCAGCCTGGCACGCGCTTGGGCGATCGAGGCTTCGATGCGCCCGACAAGGTTTTCTGCTTCCGTCCCACGGCCAAGCATGTTGCCAAGCTGCAGCGTCACCTGCTGCGCCTGCGCGTAAGGTGGAGCCTTGCCGCTGTAGAACGGCACATTGAAGGTCGGCGCCAATCTGGTGAAGCTGTTCTCGTCCAAGCCATAGCCATAGGCGCCGACGATCAGGTCGGGCCGCAATTCCCGAAGCAGTTCGAGATTGGGCTCGCTGCGCGACCCCAGGTCGATGGTGGCCTGCGGCAGCGCCGGGCCCTGGACCCAGTCGCCATAACCCCTGGTGTCGCCGACGGCGAGCGGCGACACGCCGAGCGAGACCACCATTTCGGCCGATGTCCATTCCAGGCAGACGACGCGGGCAGGTGCCGCGCGTGCCGTGCCGCCCGGCAAAGCGAGACCGGTCGCGGCGAGGCCGGCAAGATACTGGCGCCGTGTCAGCGCCGCCATTTTGGGCCGGCCCGCCACATTGCTTCTACCATGTGTATTTCACCGAACCGTTGATCCTGCGGCCCTCGCCGTAGAAGCAGCCGAAGCCCGAGGAGAAGCAGGAGGCGACGTAGCGTTTGTCGAACAGATTGCTGGCATTGAGGCTGAGCGTGGCGTTCTGCCAGGCGTAATGCACCGCCGCGTCGGCGAGCACGACCGACGGAACCTTGAAGCTGTTGGCGTCGTCGCCATAGGTCGAGCCGACATAGCGGACACCGGCGCCGAGGCCGAGACCTTCGAGCTTGCCGCCCATGAAGGTGTAATTGGCCCAAAGCGATGCGGAATGGGCCGGCACGCCGAAGGGCGTGTTGCCCTCGTTGCTGACCCAGACGCCGTTGACATCTTCGACAGCGGTCGCCCTGGTGATCTTCGTGTCGAGATAGGTGTAGGCCGCTCTCAGGTCGAAGCCGGAATCGAGGCTGGCAACGGCCTCGAATTCCACGCCGCGCGAACGGATCTCACCGGTCTGGAACAGATCGTTGGGCGAGCCCTCATTACCGGAACGCACGACATTCTGTCGGGTCAGGTCGAAAACCGATGCCGTAATGAAGGAGTTCCAGCCGGTCGGCTGGTATTTCAGCCCGATCTCGTATTGCCTGCTGGTCTCGGGCACGAACAGATTGCCGTCGCTGTCGGCGCCGGCCACGGGCTGGAACGATTCGGAGTAGCTGACATAGGGCGCAAGCCCGTTGTCTGCGAGATAGACCAGGCCGGCGCGGCTGGTGAAGGCGTTGTCCTTCTGCTCGGGAATGTAGCCGCCGGCCAGATTGTCGTAGACCTTGGCGTCCGACCAATCCTGGCGGCCGCCAAGGGTCAGCCGCCAGTTGCCGAACTTGACCTGGTCCTGGGCATAGAGACCGACCTGCTGCTGGGTGGTGTCGGTATCGGTGTAGGGCGTCAGATCGGTGATCGGGTACCCGTAAACCGGATCGAAGATGTTGAAACCGTCCTCGACGGTCCCTTCCGAGGCATAGTCGCGGTAAGTGTAGCGTTTGTAGTCGAGGCCGACGAGCAGCGTGTGGGCAAGCGGCCCGGTGTCGAAATCGGCTTGTGCCTGGTTGTCGATGGTGACGCCGCTGAGTTTGGTGCCGCCGGCATCTGCATAACGGTAGTAGTCGCCGCTTGAAGGTTCCAGGCCGTTCGAGTCCGTCAGTCCGCCACCAAAGACGCCCTCCTCGGTGTGGGTGAGGTGGACGTAGCGGGCATGCTGTCGCACCTGCCAGGTTTCGTTGAAACGGTGATCGAATTCGTAGCCGATCGAGGCCTGGTCGTTGTTGTAGGAGTCGAAGCCGGGTTCGCCGACGAACATGCTGTTCGGCAGGTACTTGCCGTCCTTGCCCGGTATGACCGTGCCGTAGGCAGGCAGGTACTGCATCGCCCATCCCGAGCGGTCGCGCTGATAGTTGGCGAGGATGGTCAGGCTGGTGTCGGCATCGGGCTGCCAGGTGATCGCCGGGGCGATGAAGATGCGGTCGTCCTTGACGAAATCGGTCTGCGTGTCGCCCATGTGAGCGGCACCGGTGAGGCGAAACAGCAGCGACTTGTCGGCGTTCACGGCACCGCTGAAATCGAACTTGCCTTCATAGCGATTGAAGCTGCCGCCACCGAGTTCGATCTCGCGCAGGTTTTCCTCGGTCGGCCGCTTGCTGACATAGTTGATGATGCCGCCGGGGCTAGCCTGGCCGTAGAGCACCGACGCTGGTCCGCGCAGCACCTCGTAGCGTTCCGCGCCATAGGAATCGAGTGCGGTGAACAGGATGAAATTGCTCTCCTTGAGCTGCAGCCCGTCCCTGTAGAAGACGCCGTTGGCGTTCGAAATGCCGCGCAACTGCAGGCCGAGGCCGCGATTGTCGGTGCCGTAGAGATCGCCGGTGGCGCCGGGCGTGTAGCGCAGAACGCCGCCGAGGTTGTCAATCGCCTGTGCTTCCATCTGGTCCTTGGTGATCACCGATATCGACTGGGGCGTCTCGATCAGCGGCGTGTCGGTCTTGGTGCCGGTGGAGCCCTTGGTGGCCACGTAGCCCTTGACCGGCCCGAAGGCGCTTTCGACACGTTCCTGGACGTTGATCGGGTCCAGGGTGGTGGTGACCGTCTCCTGGGCCAGGGCATGGCCGCAGCCAAGCAGGGCCGGCACCGACACCGCTGCGATCAGCAGGCGCTTCCGCGCCATCCGGTCCTGCCAAATCAGTCCACGTCCCGAGATCATCCTGCGCCCCCTTTTCCAAATTTCATGTCGATATTGCCGGTCGCGACGATTTGTTGATCGTTGCAGTCATCTTCAATGTTGACTAGTAAGGTCATGTTTCATAGTCAACCGGGCATGAGCCGTCGAAAGCCGGAATCTGGAAATGCGGGCGGCCGCACTGGAGAAAAGCCATGAGCATGGCTGGAATTGATGCCCAGACTGCCTTCCATATCGACGCGGTGCGCTTTGCCGTCGGCGAGCGGACGCTGCTCGGTCCGGTCTCGCTCGAACTGCAGCGCTCGCGCGTCTACGGGCTGATCGGCCACAATGGTTCGGGCAAGTCGACGCTGATCAAGCTCATGGCGCGCCAACAGCCGGCGAGTTCAGGCGCCATCACTTTCGCCAGGCGTCCGTTGCCGCAATGGGGCGCCCGCGAATTTGCCCGCGCGCTTGCCTATCTGCCGCAGACGACACCGGCGGCGACCGGCCTGACCGTGCGCGAACTGGCGACGTTGGGACGCTATCCCTGGCATGGCGCGCTTGGCCGCTTCCGCGCGCAGGACAGGCAGCATGTCGACGAGGCGCTGGCCCTGACCGACATGGACGGGTTCGCGGATCGGCTGGTGGACGAATTGTCGGGCGGCGAGCGCCAGCGCGCCTGGCTCGCCATGCTGGTGGCGCAGAACGCCGGCGTCATGCTGCTCGACGAGCCGATCTCGGCACTCGACATCGCCCATCAGGTCGAGGTGCTCGGGCTGGTCAAGGAACTCAGCCGCAAACGCGACCTCTGCGTCGTCGTCGTGCTGCACGATCCCAACATGGCGGCGCGCTACTGCGACGAACTGATCGCGCTCAAGGACGGCAAGCTGCTGACGCGCGGCACACCCGGCGAGATCATGCGCAGCGATGTTCTGAAAGGCATTTTCGGCGTGGAGATGGGCGTGTTCGCGCACCCCGTCACCGGCCAGCCCGTCGGCTATGTGCAGTGACGAGATCTGGTGCGGCGGCGGGAAATAGAAGGCGGCTGGCCGCTGTGAGAACAAGGAAGAAGCTGTTGTCGAGAACTGGTTTGTTGGCGGCGTTGGTCGCATCCGTCATCCTGTCGGCCGGCAGCGCGATGGCCCAGGAGCAACCGGCCGGTGCCGCGCCGGCGATTGATGCCCCCACCCCGGCTGCTCCCACGGCCCCAGCGCCGATTGCGCCGGCGCCCGCCGCACCGGCAGTCGCTCCGCCGGCCACGATGGCGCCTTCGCAGCCAGGCACCCAGCCGAACACAGCCGCGCCAGCCGAGGCCGGACCTTCGACGGCGATGGAATTGACCTTGCCGCATGACCTGTCGCCATGGGGCATGTTCATGGCGGCCGATATCGTCGTCAAGGCGGTGATGATCGGGCTGGCCTTTGCCTCCCTCGTCACCTGGACGATATGGCTGGCCAAGTCGCTGGAGCTTTTCGGCGGCAAGCTGCGCATCCGTCGCGCCGTGCGGGCGATCGGCGAGGCCGCCACGCTGAAGCAGGCCGGCAGTACCCTCGACCGCAGCGGCGGCCCGGGCGCGCTGCTGGTGCGGGCGGCCGAGGAGGAGACCGCACTCTCAGCCGGCGCCCTCGATCATGTCTCAGG
>NZ_RZPB01001060.1:0-1681 GCF_003998535.1 Mesorhizobium sp. M7A.F.Ca.AU.002.02.1.1
CCTCCATGCCGAGTCCTTCGATGATCTTGCGGGCCAGCAAGACCTGC
Source organism: Mesorhizobium sp. M7A.F.Ca.AU.002.02.1.1 (assembly GCF_003998535.1). Taxonomy (NCBI): domain Bacteria; kingdom Pseudomonadati; phylum Pseudomonadota; class Alphaproteobacteria; order Hyphomicrobiales; family Phyllobacteriaceae; genus Mesorhizobium; species Mesorhizobium sp. M7A.F.Ca.AU.002.02.1.1. The sequence goes on from NZ_RZPB01001060.1 coordinate 48, forward strand.
TCGGCGTTCGATTTGGCAAGCTTGCCCTTGCCCGCCCACAGACTGTCCTCCAGCCCGACGCGGATGTTGCCGCCAAGGGCCGCCGATTGCGCGGCGATGCGCAGTTGGCTGGCGCCGGCGCCCAGCACCGACCACCGGAACTGGTCGCCAAACAGCCGGTCGGCAGTGCGCTTCATATGGGCGACGTCTTCTGGATGCGTGCCGATGCCGCCGAGCAGCCCGAACACCGACTGCACGAAGAAAGGCGGCTTCACCAGCCCACGGTCGGCGAAGTGGGAAAGGTTGTACAGATGGGCGATGTCGTAGCACTCGAACTCGAAGCGCGTGCCGTTGTCGTAGCAGGTCGCCAGAATGTACTCGATGTCCTTGAATGAGTTGCGGAAGACGAGGTCGCGCGTCGCTTCCAGATGCGGCTTTTCCCAATCGAACTTGAAGGTCTCGTATTTGTCGGCCAGGTGATAGAGCCCGAAATTGATCGAGCCCATGTTGAGCGAGGCGACTTCCGGCTTGAACTGGGCGGCCGGGCGCACGCGCTCCTCGACCTTCATGTAGGGGCTGCCACCGGTGGTGATGTTGATGGCGGCGTTGGTGCCTTGCTTGACGCGCGGCAGGAAGCGGGCGAAGGCCTCCGGCGTTTGGTCGGGCTTGCCGGTTTCCGGATCGCGGGCATGCAGATGCAGGATCGCGGCACCGGCTTCCGCCGCCGCGATCGCCTCCGAAGCGATCTGGTCGGGCGTGATCGGCAGATAGGGCGACATGGTCGGCGTGTGGATGGCGCCCGTCACCGCGCAGGTGATGATGACCTTGCCCCTGGTCTGTGCAGGTCCCGGCTTGCGACTGGTTTGCGTCATTCTCCAAACTCCTGATCCGATTTTCTCTTGTGGGCGGCGAGCGCCATGAGCCGGCGGTCACGCCACACCTGCCGGTCGCCTAGGCTTTGCTGTGGCAGTCGCTTGCGGCGATCAGCCTCGACTGTATCGATGACCTTGCCGGCCCAGTCGACGCGCCGCTGCGTCTGGGGAAAGATGTTGGAATAGATGCCCTGATAGCGCTCGACATAGTCGCGCACGCCGCCGGGTGCATTGAGATCGATGGTCTCGAACGGCCCCATGAACGACCAGCGCAGCGCCAGCCCGTCGCGGATGCCGACGTCGACATCCTCGACACTGGCGTAGCCATCGGCGACAAGCCGGAAAGCTTCCTCAAGCAATGCGCCTTGCAGGCGATTCATGATGAAGCCGTCAAGCTCGTGCTGCATGACCAGTGGCGCGTGGCCGGCGTCGACGAGGAAGGCGCGGGTTCTCTCGACCGTCTCGGCCGAGGTCCACGGCGCCGGCACGATTTCGGCCGCCGGAATGAGATAGGGCGGGTTGATCGGATGCACGACCAGGCAGCGCTGCCGCCCTTGCAGATGGTCGGTGAATTTCGACGGCAACAGCGCCGAGGTGGAACTGGCGATGACTGTTCGCGGATCGGCAAGCGTGTCGATCAAGGAGAACACCTTGCGCTTCACCTCGAGATTCTCGGGCGTGTTCTCCTGGATATGCACGGCACCTGCCAACGCCTCTTCAAGCTCGGCGACAACGGAGATACGGTCAAGAACCTCACCGGCTTGCTGTCCCCGCAGAAGATCT
>NZ_RZPB01001061.1:0-1680 GCF_003998535.1 Mesorhizobium sp. M7A.F.Ca.AU.002.02.1.1
GGCGTTCATCGACCTGGCCGAGATTGACCGCGGCCTGCTCGATCAGCTGACCGAGCTGCGAACTGGACTTGGTCATCCGGCCGATGAGGTCGGCGACGCTGTCGGACAGCGACGAGCGGGCACCCTCGACCGCCGACAAGGTTTCGGCGGTGCGGTTGGCGAGCGCGTCGACAAGTGCGGCATTCTCGCTGCGCAGCTTCTCGGTGGCGCGTTCTGTGACCTCTTCCATGCTCTTTTGCAGTTCCGAGCCGCCCTGGGCGAAGCGCTCGACCAAAGGCCGTGCGGTTTCGTCGAGGATCTTCGACATTTCGGCCGAACGCGCCGCGAGCATGGTGTTGAGTTCGCGGGTGTTGGCGCCGATCGTCTTGGCGGCATCGTTGGTGCTCTGGCCGATATGCTGGCCAACCGCGGTGAAGGTCTCGGCGATCACATTGGCGCGCGAGACGAGTTGCGCCTCGGCGTTCGACACCTGCTCGTTGAGCTTCTGGCCCATCGTCTCGGCCGTAAAGGCGAGGCGGTTCTCGACGCCCGAGACCTGCTCTTCGACACGGGCTGCCGCGGCCGCCGCGCTCGAGGCGAGACGCTCGTCGGCGCCGGCAAGCGCCTGCTCGATTTCGCGGGCATGCACGGCCATTTCCTGGCCGGTCCGCCTTGCGCGTTCGGCAACCCGTTGCTCGGTATCGGCAAAGGCGCCGACGATCGTCTCGGCATGCTCGCCGATCGTGGTGGTGCTGCTGGCGATGCGCGACACCAGACGCTGATCCGCGTCGTCGAAGATACGGCCGATTTCCGAGGCGCGGCTCGACAGCGCTTCCGAACCCTCGGCGATGCGCGAGACGAGCTGCTGGTCGGCGGCATCGAAGATGCGGCCAAGGTCCGATGCGCGTGCGGCAAGCGCTTCGGCCGATTCGCCGATCCGCATGCCGAGCCGCTGGTCGGCGCCTTCGAAGTTGCGCAGGATGTCGCCGGCGCGCGCGGCCAGCGACTGGGCCGTTTCGATGGCGCGGGCGACCAGAAGCTGGTCGGCGGCATCGAACGTGCCTGCAATTTCGCTTGCACGAGCTGCCAGATGGTCGGCGGTGTCCTGAGCCCGGGCGGTCAGCTGATCTGCGGTTTCCTGGGCGCGGGCGGCGAGCTTCTGGTCTGCCGCTTCGAAGGTGCCGGCGATCTGATTTGCGCGAGCGGCCAGCTGATCGGCGGTTTCATGGGCACGGGCCAGCAGCGAGCTGGACGTGTCGTCCGCGCGGGCAAGCAAGGCGTTCGACGTATCTTCTGCACGGGCGTGCAGGCGACGGTCGGCCTCCTCGAAGGTGCGGGCGATGTCTTCGGCCCGCGCCAGCAGGGCCGCGGAGGTCTGCTCGGCGCGCTCGGCGATCTTGCGGTCGGCGTCGCTGAACGCGGCACCGGCCTGCTCGTGCAGGGTGCTGGTGACTTCCAGCACCTTTTCGCGCAGGGCGCCGGCGACAAACACGGCGCTCTTCTCGAGCACGGCGCGGACGTTGTCGACGCCTGTCGAGAGCGCACGTTCCATGGTGCCGGCGCGCTCCTCGATGATGCCGGTCTGGCGACTGAACGCCTGCTCGATCTTCTCGACATCGGCAGCGATCGCGTCGGAAATGCCGGTGCTTCTGGCAGCGATCTGGTCGATATGGCCCGACAGCGAGCGGTCAACGTCCTCGC
>NZ_RZPB01001062.1:0-1679 GCF_003998535.1 Mesorhizobium sp. M7A.F.Ca.AU.002.02.1.1
ATCTTGGCATCGGCCTGCATGGCGATGCGGGTGACGGCACGAAACAACCGAAACGTCTTGACGTCGGGCTCGACTGCATCCGGCAGATAGACAGCGAGCCGGCCCTTGCCCTTCAGCACCCGCACCAGCCGGCGGCTGACGAAGACATGTTCGGCGTTGAAGGCGATGGTACGGCCAAGCTCGCGCCAAGGTTCGAGCCACGGCGAGCGCGCCGAGACCTCATCGAGAATATGCAGCGTGTCTTCCGGCAGCAGCGACAGCATCAGCGCCGGCTCGAAGCGCGATTGATGAGAGATGACGTAGATGACTGGGGCCTGCGCCTTGCGGGCGATCCTGATGCGGCTGTCTCCGATCCGGTAGGCAAGCTTGAACGGGACATAGAGCAGCGCCTGGGTGAAGCGTAGGCCGAGGCGGAATTTTTCCGCCACGCCAATCAGGAGCCAGGCCAGAACAAGACCCGCAAGCAGCGCCAGTGTCAGGATCATGCCGCGTCTCTCCCAACGTTTTTAGCATCTCGGCTCTTTGCGGCCGTGTCGGCCAGAACCTAGACGATGTGGGAGCAAGGTCAATGCGGAGCTTTTGCTTCCCTTGGTGCGGGAAGCTGCTTCTCACGCCGCCTGCAGCCGTCCACTGATGAAACGAAATTCCTGCGTCTTGCCGCCATAGCCGTAAGCGGCTGCCGGCACTTCATGCACGAAGGCGTAGCTCTCCTCGTGCACGCCGCCCAGCAGACGGCCGAAGGCTGCGAAGATCGCCTTCAGATAGGCCTCCAGCTCAAGCTTGGTGTTGGTGCCGTCGACCACCTTGATATCAAGCCAGAACGTGTTGGTGCCGTGCTCGGCCAGCGACTTGCCGCCGGCGAACCAGTGCTGCGGATCGACATAGGACACGGCAACTGCCGTGATCGTCGGGTCCTTGCGCAGCTGCGTCGCGGTGATTTCTGTGGCCTCCTTTGCGATGCGAGCGGAAAGCGCCGCGTCAGGTTTGCCGGTGACGCTGATGTTGATGATAGGCATTCTTCTTCTCCTTGGCTTGAGCGGCGTCCGATCGCCGTTGAAACAACCATGCCACCACCTTTTAGGCAAAAAAATCGAATTGTTTTTAAATGATACTTCGATAGTATCGAAGTATGGAAACGCTCGATCCCGATCTGCTCCGAACCTTCCTTGCTTTCGTCGACAGCGGCTCGCTGGCCCAGGCGGCTGCAAGCATCGGCCGTTCGCCCTCGGCGGTGACCGCCCAGATGCAGCGGCTGGAGGAAGTCGTCGGTGAGCCGCTGCTGGCGCCGCAGGGGCGGGGACGTGGTTTGACGCCGGCGGGTGAGGATCTCGTCGGCCACGCCAAGCGCATTCTTGCCGTCCATCGCGAGGCTTGGCTGGCGCTGAAGGGCGCCCGCGCTGCCGGGCGCGTTGCCATCGGCACGACGCAGGATTTTGCCGACAGCGGCCTGCCGGATCTGCTGCGTGCTTTCGCCGGCAGCCATCCGCGCGTCAGGATCGAACTGCGGGTCGGCCGTTCCGCCGAGTTGGCGCAGGCGCTGCAGTCTGGCGGCCTCGATCTGGCGATCGTCATGCGCCAGACGGCAGCGGCGGACGAAGTCGGCGTGCTGCGCGAGCCGATGATATGGCTATGCTCACAAAAGGGGCTGGCCACGCGGCAGGAGGAACTGCCGCTGGCGC
>NZ_RZPB01001063.1:0-1679 GCF_003998535.1 Mesorhizobium sp. M7A.F.Ca.AU.002.02.1.1
CTCGATCAGCGTCAGCACATCACATCGTTCACGCAATGATGTCGGGAATGATCTTGTCTTCCAGCGCCATCAGCCGGTCCTTGAGGAACAGCTTCTTCTTCTTCATGCGCTGGATCTGCAGCGGATCGCAGGCCATGGCGATCATCGCGTTGATGGCTGCATCGAAATCGGCGTGTTCCTGCTTCAGGCGGGAAAATTCGAGGCGAATATCGGCCTGTTCCTGATCGGACATTCTCTACCGTCTGCACGTCTGCGGCGCCCAAAGCTGGGCCTGATTGGGCGGGGCCGGGTGTTTTGTCACCGGCGTGCAGCCCATATCACATTTCACAGTGTCGTGGAATGCTACCACGGATCATTCGACATCGCCCGCGGAAGGTGACACACTGTCACCGTGCCGTCACAGAAGCGAACCTGCGGTGGACGCGCCGTGACGGTTGCAATCGAGGAAAACCATGAAAGGGAGAACCAATCATGTCTCTTGCATCCCATCTTGATGAGTTGCAGCGGAAACACGGCGACATCGAACGTGAAATCGATGACGCGATGAATCATCCATCGGTCGACGACCTCGAAATCGTGAATCTTAAGCGACGCAAGCTGGCACTCAAGGACGAGATTGAAAAACTAAGAGGAAAACCGACCACGCATTGATGCCCTCCTGACATAGCCGCGCGGTATCCGCGGCCTCTTTTCCCGGCGGCTCCCCGCCGCCGGCGTGGAGAGGTTTGATTTCCCAGCACGGTCTGTCAGCCGAAGCTGGACTTGCACCCGGCTTAATATCCGCTTCGGCCGTCGCCCGTTTCGCCAGATCATCGATTGTTTTTGGTCGTTGGCGACGTGCCGATTCGGGCCAGTGGCGACCTGTCGCCATTGACAAGCCATCTTTGCTCCTCCACCTCATGCCCGGACCTCAGCGCATCGGCCCGGGGCGTCGTTGTGCGCCCATGCAGGACACAAGATGCTCCAGAGACAAAAGGCTGCCGGCATGACCGGATATTTTTCCTCTCCTTTCCCCCGCCGCACCTCGGTCGGCGTCGATGTCGGCGGCGTGGTCGTCGGCGGCGGCGCGCCCGTTGTCGTCCAATCGATGACCAACACCGACACGGCCGATATCGACCAGACCGTCGCGCAGGTCGCAGCACTGCACCGGGCCGGCTCCGAGATCGTGCGCATCACCGTCGATCGCGACGAGAGTGCCGCCGCCGTACCGCGCATTCATGAGCGGCTTCAGCGGCTTGGCATCAACGTGCCGCTGGTCGGCGATTTCCACTATATCGGCCACAAGCTCTTGGCCGATCACCCGGCCTGCGCCGAGGCGCTGGCCAAATATCGGATCAACCCCGGCAATGTCGGCTTCAAGGACAAGAAGGACCGGCAGTTCGCCGACATCGTCGAGATGGCGATCAGGCATGACAAGCCGGTGCGCATCGGTGTCAACTGGGGCTCGCTCGACCAGGAGCTTTTGACCCGGCTGATGGACGACAACCAGGACAAGGGTTTTCCGCTGACGGCGCAAGAGGTGATGCGCGAGGCGATCGTGCAGTCGGCCATTCTCTCGGCCGAGATGGCGGAAGAGATCGGCCTTGGCCGCGAGAAAATCATCCTGTCGGCCAAGGTCAGCGGCGTGCAGGACCTGATTGCCGTCTATGCCGAGCTCGCCACCCGCTCCAACCATGCAC
>NZ_RZPB01001064.1:0-1677 GCF_003998535.1 Mesorhizobium sp. M7A.F.Ca.AU.002.02.1.1
GGGTGTCCGAAACCGAGCAGGCCGCGATCACCGTCGCGCCGCGCTTGCCGGCCGGCCCGTCGGTGGTGACCACATGGACGTGGCCGGCAAAGTGGCTCATCGCGTCGCGATAGGCCTGCGGCCCAATGTCGTTCTTCTTCAGCACCGTATTTTTTCCATTGTCAGGATCCTATCGACATATATGGCCAGACATAGCCCGCCACAAGCGAAGTGCCTGAGCCATATCCCGAAATTCGCGTGTTGCACCAAGGCCGGGCAGCCTTTAGGTCTTGGCGGCAACAGTGCCGGGAGCGTAGGACCGGCCCGGAGGATCCCATCGCTCGAATGCGACCCAGGACAAGAACAATAGCGGCGCTGTTCTGGCTGTTCCTGGCCAGTGGTGCGGATGCCCGGACGCTGCTGGTCGGCGTCTCGGCGCCCCTGTCGGGACCATCGGCCATTCTCGGCAAGCAGATCGAGGCCGGTACCGGTATGGCCGCCGAAGCGAACGGCATCGAACTCAAGACCGTGGATGACGCCTGCACCGCCGATGGCGGCGCTGCCGCGGCCAGGGAATTCGCAGCCGTCAAGGTCAATATCGTAATCGGCTTTCTCTGCACCGAGGCGATCGGGGCGGCGATGCCGATCCTGAAGGACGCCAACATTCCGGTCATCACCATTGGCGTGCGAACCGAAAGCCTGACCGACCGCCGCGCCAAGACCGGCTGGCCGGTCTATCGCCTCGGACCACGCGGCGACGATGAGCGCAATGCGGTCGCGTCAGCCCTCACCCGCCTGTGGCAAAACGAATTGTTCGCCATTATCGACGACGGCACCATCTACGGCCGTGAAATCGCCGAGACGTTGCGGGCAGCGGCCGAACAGGCAGCGCTGAAACCTGTGTTCGTCGACACGTTCCGGCCCCAGCTCGACAATCAGATCGGCATGATCGGTCGGCTGAAGAAGGCCGGCGCGACGCATGTCTTTGCCGGCGGCGATGGCGACGACATCGCCATCATGGGCCGCGATGCCGCACAGCTTCAGGCGGGCATCGTCTTTGCCGGCGGCGAGAATCTGCGCACGCCGCCCGGCGACGTGCCCTATTCCTTGGGCACACTGATGATCGCACCGCCGGAATGGGCCGATGTCGCCGATCCAAAAGTGCTGGCGGCCTTTGCCGCGCAGAAAGTCGTGCCCGACGGCTATACGCTGCCGGCCTTTGCGGCGGTCGAAATCGCCAAGGCAGCGTCGGGCTTGTCCGAAAGCTCGGGCAAACCACTGACCGAAGCTCTGACCGGACAGGATTTCACCACGGCGATCGGGCCGATCCGGTTTGATGCGAAAGGCGATCTCAGCCGGAGCCCCTACCGCGTCTTCCGCTTCGATGGCACGCGCTTTGCGCCCTTGGAAAGCAACTGATGTTTCGCACCGGCCCACGCAACCTGATCACCGACGTTGCCGGCCTGCGCGTCGGCAATGCGTCCGACGCCAGGCTGAAATCCGGGGTAACGACCGTGCTTTGCGATGCGTCCACAGTGGCCGGCGTTCAGATCCTGGGCGGTGCGCCGGGCACCCGCGAGACCGACCTGCTCGAACCGCACAATTCCGTCGATGTGGTGCACGCCGTGGTGCTTTCGGGCGGCTCGGCTTTCGGCCTCGACGCAGCTTCCGGCGTGCACCACATCGACGGAATTGTGC
>NZ_RZPB01001065.1:0-1673 GCF_003998535.1 Mesorhizobium sp. M7A.F.Ca.AU.002.02.1.1
GAACAAAGCGGAGGTGGGGGGAGGGGGAGCGCCGGCTTCCGCGATTGGTCGCTGCCGACGATTGCCGCATGGCGTGCACTCACCACCCTCTTTCTCTCCATCCTCTTCCTCATCCTGCCGGCGCTCACCGCGCGGGCCATGGAGATCCAGTCCGTCACCTCGCCAAAGGGCATCACCGCCTGGTTGGTCGAGGATTATTCCGTGCCGGTCGTGGCCATCCGCTTCGTCTTTGGCGGCGGCTCGACGCAGGATCCTGTCGGCAAGGAAGGACTGGCCAATCTGATGACCGGCCTGTTCGACGAAGGCGCCGGCCCGCTCGATAGTGAAGACTTCCAGATCAAGCTCGACGATGCCGGCGCCGAGATGAGCTTCGACGAGAGCCGCGACGGCATCTACGGCTCGATGCGCATGCTGGCCGAGCAGCGCGACCAGGCCTTCGACCTGCTGCGGCTGGCGGTCAACGAGCCGCGCTTCGACCAGTTGCCGATCGACCGCATCCGTTCCCAGATCCTGTCCGGCATCATCGCCGGCGAAAACGACCCGGACACGGTGGCGCAGAACAAATGGGCGCGCGCCCTCTATGGCGACCATCCCTATTCCCGCTCCGATCAGGGCACCAAGGAAAGCATCGCCGCCATCACGTCCGATGATCTGAAAGGCCTGCACAAAGCGGTGTTCGCGCGCGGCGGCCTGCATGTCGCCGTAGTCGGCGCCATCGACGCGGAGACGCTGAAGAAGAAGCTCGACATGGTGTTCGGCGACCTGCCGCAGAACCAGGCGCTGAGGCCTGTGGCCGATATCGACCCGAAGCTGGCGCAGCATATCGAGGTCGACTACGACCTGCCGCAGACCTCCCTGCAGCTCGCCTTTCCCGGCGTGAAGCGCAAGGCGGCGGATTTCTTCCCCGCCGTGCTGATGAACGAGATCCTCGGCGGCGGCACCTTCACCTCGCGCCTGTTCCAGGAAGTGCGCGAAAAGCGCGGACTGGCCTACAGTGTCAACTCCTCGCTCATCAACCAGGACCACGCTAACGCGTTGATCGTCAGCACCGGCACCCGGTCCGACCGTGCGGCCGAGACGCTTGGCATCGTCCGCGATGTCGTCAAGCAATTGGCCGAACAAGGCCCGACCGAAGCGGAACTGGCGGCGACCAAGAAATACATGATCGGCGCCTACGCCATCAACAATCTGGACTCGTCCAGCGCCATCGCCTCGACATTGGTCGAGTTGCAGCTCGACGATCTCGGCATCGACTACATGCAGCGCCGCGCCGGCTACATCAATGCGGTGACGCTCGAACAGGTCAAGGCGGCGGCGAAAAAGCTGCTGACCACCGAGCCGACCATCATGGTCATCGGCCCGAAACTGGCCGGAGCCGGCAAGGGATGAGCCCCACCTTCGGCATCGCCTTCGGCGGCGGCGGCGCGCGCGGGCTGGCCCACATCCATGTCATCGAGGCGCTGGACGAGCTCGGCATCAAGCCGGTGGCGATTGCCGGCTCGTCGATCGGCGCCATCATGGGTGCCGGCATGGCATCGGGTATGGCCGGCAAGGACATCCACGACTACGCCCGCTCGATCCTCGGCCGCCGCCGCCGAAGGCGATGCCGAAGGTGGGGCTCATCCCTTGCCGGCTCCGGCCAGTTTCGGGCCGATGACCATGATGGTCGGCTC
>NZ_RZPB01001066.1:0-1652 GCF_003998535.1 Mesorhizobium sp. M7A.F.Ca.AU.002.02.1.1
GCGGTGCCCTTGTCGGTCAGCCAGCCGGCCACCGCCTGGATCGATTCCTTGGTGACGGAGCGGCCGTCTTCGTTGCGCAGCAGGTTTTCCAGCAGCACCTTCATCGAATAGGGCAGTTGCGAGATGCCGGTAAGGCCGTTCTTTTCGGCCTCGATGAGATCGAAATAGGCATATTCAGCGCCGCCTGCGGTCAGCGTGCGGCGGCAATTGAAACTGTCGAGGGATTTTGACACGTGCGATCCTTGTCTGTTCAGCCTGAAAGGGAACGGACGCCGATGGCATGCAATCACGCGCAAAGGTGCGGGTACGGCCATTTCCGCTGTCCGTTCCCAAGCAACCCGAGCCGTTCAAGGCGGCGCGTGCGCTGGTTCGGCGCTAATTCTGTTCCCGTGCCGACCGCTGGCACGGATGCACCGCATATAGAGAATTTTCTGGAATAGTTCTAGACAGTTGGAAAGCAATTTTGTGCGATGCGGCAGCGGCCGCGACACATGGTTTCAGGGCAGGCGAGGAATGCGGCTGATCGCCGAAAATCTGGGCGGCGAGCGAGGCGGCGACGCGGTGTTTTCCGGCATCGGCTTTGCCTTGGAGGAGTGTCAGGCGCTTATCGTCACCGGGCCGAACGGATCGGGCAAGTCGACCTTGCTGCGGATCATCGCCGGGCTGCTGCCGGCGGCGGAAGGCAGCGTGAGGATTGAGGGCGTCATGAAGGTCGAAGACGGGGGCGAAGCGTTTCCGTCTGTTGCCTCGGCCTGTCACTATCTCGGCCACCAGAACGCAATGAAGCCGGCGCTCAGCGTGGCGGAGAATTTGCGCTTTTGGCGAGACTTCAATGGCGACGGACAGCTCGGCGTCGAAGAGGCGCTGGAAACGGTCGGGCTCGGCGGCATCGGCCACCTGCCGTTCGGCTATCTATCGACCGGGCAGCGGCGCCGCGCGGCGATCGCCAGGCTTTTGGTCAGCCACCGGCCATTGTGGCTGCTGGACGAGCCGACGGCGGGGCTGGACAAGGCGGCGGAGGCGCGGTTTGCGGGGTTGATGGCGAGGCATTGCGCGGATGGCGGGATGATTGTCGCGGCGACGCATCTGCCGCTCGGGATCGAGGGGATGGAGTTGAGGATGGGGGAAGCCGGTTGATGGTGTCTGGGCGAAAGCATCTCAAACCATGCTAGCGCTCTTCCTGCGCGACATCCGCCTCAACATTCGTGCCGGCGGCGGAGCGCTGACCGGGGTCATCTTCTTCCTCGCCGTCATCGTCACCATCCCGTTCGGGGTCGGGCCGGACCTGAAGCTGCTGGCCCGCATCGGACCGGCCATCCTGTGGATCGGCGCGCTGTTGTCCTGCCTGCTCGGGCTCGACCGGTTGTTCCAGGCCGATCGCGAGGACGGTTCGCTCGATCTCCTGGTGCTCGGCAACGATCGCCATATGCTGGCTCTGACAGTGCTGGTGAAATGCCTGGCGCATTGGGCGGGCAGCGTGCTGCCGCTGGTCATTGCGGCTCCCTTGCTCGGCCTGTTCATGAACATGGAGCCGCTCGGCATCGGCGCCACGGCGCTGACGCTGCTGGTCGGCACGCCGGCCATCACGTTCATCGGCGCCGCCGGTGCGGCGGTGGCGGTGGCGCTGCCGCGTGGCGGGCTTCTGATCTCGG
>NZ_RZPB01001067.1:0-1650 GCF_003998535.1 Mesorhizobium sp. M7A.F.Ca.AU.002.02.1.1
ACTGAGGGACGCCCTGTTGTCCCGGGTGGGTTTTGATCGTATCGGCCATTGCGGTGGACTTGTGGGCGCCATTGCGCTTGTAGCGCTGGCACTGCTTTTGACTTTGTCGGCCGCCAGTGCTGAACGCCGTGTTGCGTTGGTCCTTGGCAACTCCCAATATGAGCATGCGCCGGCGCTGACCAATCCGGTACGCGACGCCCACGCCATGGCCGAACGCCTCGAGAATCTGGACTTTGAAGTCGTTTCCGGCTTCGATCTGACCAAATTGCAGACCCAGACGACGATTGCACAATTCGCAAAGCAGGTGCGCGGCGCCGATATCGCCCTTTTTTTCTACGCCGGCCACGGGTTGCAGGTTTCAGGCAGCAACTACCTTCTTCCGGTCGACGCAGCACTCGAGGACGAGACTTCGCTCGATTTCGAGGCGGTGCCCCTGGACTTCGTCCTGCCGCAAATGTCGCGCGAGACCAGCATAAGGCTGATTTTTCTCGACGCTTGCCGCGACAATCCGCTTGCCGAAGTGCTGGCAAAGACCGCCGGCGTGAAGGGGGCAAGAAGCGGCCTTGTCGAAATTCCCATCCAGAATGGTGGCGCCGGCACGCTTGTCGCGTTCGCCACCAGTCCCAATCAGGTCGCCTTTGACGGGTCGGGCCAACATTCGCCGTTCGCTTCGGCGCTGCTGGCGCATATGGGCGAAACAAACGTTTCCATCACCGAAGCCATGAACCGCGTTACCGCCGATGTCTTCAAGGTAACCGCCGGCAAACAGCGCCCCTGGAGCAATGTCTCGCTGACCACTGAGGTCGTCCTGCACAAGATCGACCTCAACGCACCGCTGATCGTCGGCGAGGCGACCACTCAGAAATCGGAAGCCGGTTCGGATGGGCGAAACGTTGCGGCAAACCCGTCGGGCGCCGACGACGCCCAACTTTCGCTCGATATGCTTCGTCAGAAAATCCCAAGGCTTGCCTCCGACGAGCCTATCTTTTTTGACCATCCTGTCGATTTCGGCGATCCGGAAATCGACGGCAAGAGCATTGCGGAGCTGATCAAGGGCAAGCCACGCTTCAGTCCTGTGGAGGGGCTCGACAAGTCGGTATGGGAAGGAAAGCACTGCGACGGTTGCCATGAATGGAACGAGGCCCGGCTGTGTGAACAGTCGAAAAATTTCGCCGCCAACGACGTGTCTGTCTTACGGCTTCAACATCCGCTTGGAACGCGCTTCAAGGTGGCGCTCGCAAAATGGGCGCAAGGTGGCTGTAAGTAGGCCAGGATGATGACGGCATCCATCGGTTTCTGCCGGGCGAATGCTCTAATCCGCATCCGCTGCTTGGCTCAGGGCCTCGATCTCAGCCATCTGGATGCCCATTTCGACAAATGCCGAAAGAACGGCGAACCGGTCAGCCAGTGCGACACGCGCCAGTCCGGCCAGAATCCCGGCATTGATTGCGTGGGCGGCTGGAAACGGCAGCAACGCCGGTGCCATCGTCGCGGCCCTGGCCGAACCATTGTCACGCCATCCCGCGGCCAGAGCAATCCAGCCGACCGGCGTTGTTGGCGGCGTCGCGCCGGCTGTGCTGAGCGCCGCCTGGTGGCGGAGACTGTCCGGTTCGCCCACCCAGTTGTGGACCAGCGGGAGCAACTGATGAT
>NZ_RZPB01001068.1:0-1647 GCF_003998535.1 Mesorhizobium sp. M7A.F.Ca.AU.002.02.1.1
GCTTTGGCGATGGCCTTGAGGCCGACGCCCTCGGCTTGCGCCTGCTGGCGGCGAAAGTTCCGGAAATGGTCGTCGCGTCGAGCTGCTCGAAGAATTTCGCCGTCTACCGCGACCGCGTCGGCGCAGCAATGATCCTGGCCAAGGACGGCGCACAGGCAGATGTGGCGATGAGCCAGATGCTGTCGGCGGCGCGCGCCATGTATTCGATGCCGCCGGACCACGGGGCAGCAGCCGTACGCATCGTGCTGGAGGACGCCGCCTTGCGTGCAGACTGGGAAGCCGAACTTGAAGAGATGCGGCTGCGCATGCTGAGACTCCGTGTCCAGTTCTCCGAAGCCCTGCGCCGGCAATCCAATTCCGACCGCTTCGATTTCGTCGCCAGCCATCGCGGCATGTTCTCCCGCCTTGGCCTCACCGAAGCGCAAGTCGAACGGCTGCGCGCCGAGCACGGCGTCTACATGGTCGGCGACAGCCGCATCAATGTCGCCGGCCTGCCCGAGGACGGCATGGACGACCTCGCCAAAGCGATCGTCTCGGTGCTCGACTGACGTGGCTCGCCTGTGGACAAGGCACTCTCGCCGGCTGACAGCGTTGGCCGCGCGGCCGGCCGCGCGATAGCATCAGCCCTATGACGCCATCGAAAGACATTTCGCGCCTGATCGAGATCATGGCGGCGCTGCGGGCGCCGAAGACCGGCTGTCCCTGGGATATCGAACAGGATTTCTCGACCATCGCGCCCTACACGATCGAAGAGGCCTATGAGGTCGCGGATGCCATCGCGCGCGGCGACCTCGACGATCTGCGCGACGAACTCGGCGATCTGCTGCTGCAGGTCGTCTACCACGCGCAAATGGCCGAGGAGGCCGGCGAGTTTGCCTTCCCCGATGTGGTGCAAGCCATCACGACGAAAATGATCCGACGCCATCCGCATGTCTTCGGCGACGAAAAGGCCCGCAGCGCCGGCATGGCCAAGGGCATGTGGGAAAAGATCAAGGCAGAAGAGAAGGCAGAGAAACGAAGCGCCCGCCTCGCGCGCGGTCTCGATCCCGAAGACAATGGCAAGGGGTTTCTGGATAGCGTGCCGGTCGCCCTGCCCGCGCTGACCCGGGCGCTGAAACTTCAGGAGAAGGCCGCCCGCGTCGGCTTCGACTGGAGCGAGGCAGCACCCATCCTCGACAAGATCGAGGAAGAGATCGGCGAATTGCGCGAGGCGCTGGCCAAGGGCGACACCGCCTCGATCAAGGACGAGTTCTGCGACATGCTGTTTGCCGTCGTCAATCTCGGTCGCCACCTCAAGCTCGATTCGGAAGCAGCGCTGAGCGGCACCAACGAGAAATTCCGCTCACGTTTCCATTATGTCGAGCAGGCTTTGGAGAAAGCCGGCAACACGCTGGACAAGGCTGATCTGGCCGAGATGGAAGCGCTCTGGCAGGAAGCAAAGACCGCGAAGTAGTCTCTCTTTTCGGGCAACTCCCGACGGAAACCGCTATACACTTTTCCTGGAACTGCTCCGGATTATCCGTTGTTTTTACGACGCAATCTGTTTTCGATCTCTTCGCGCGCGCTTTGCGTGGCCTTCAGCGAGATGGTGGCGCTGCCGTCGTCATTGTCGCTTCGCGAAACCACATCGCCATTGCGGTAAAGCCA
>NZ_RZPB01001069.1:0-1635 GCF_003998535.1 Mesorhizobium sp. M7A.F.Ca.AU.002.02.1.1
GATCAGCACCGGCTTCGAGAAAGGCCTGTTGCGCGTCGCCACTTCACGCGCGATCGCGGCGTGGACACCGCCAACCTCGCGCGCTTCGCCTTCGATGGCATCGGAGAGGATAACCGCCTCGACGCCTTGCCGTTTCGCTTCCGTAGCGGCGGCTTCCAGCGATACCCCGGCCGAAGCGATCAGATGCACCTCGTTGCGCAAAAAGCGCTCGTCATCCGGGCTTGGCGCATCGGCGGCCGGCGAATTGATATGCGCCATCACCGAGGCCGGCAGTTTCATGCCATAGGCCGATATCGAGGCCAGCGCGTCGGCGCGGCTGCCTGTATCCGGTACGGTTGGGCCGGAGGCGACCATTGCCGGATTATCGCCGGGAATATCGGAGACGATCAGCGACACCACCCTGGCCGGCCATGCGGCCGCCGCCAGCCTGCCGCCCTTGATGGTGGAAAGGTGCTTGCGGATAGTGTTCATCGCCGCGATCGGCGCACCCGAGGCGAGCAGCGCCTCATTGACGGCGATCTCGTCGGCCAGCGTCAAGCTGCCGGCCGGCGACGGCAACAGCGCCGAGCCGCCGCCGGAAATCAGCGCCACCACCAGATCGTCCGCCGTCAGCCCTTGCACCTTCGCCAGCAGCCGGCGCGAGGCTTCAAGGCCGGCATCGTCCGGCACCGGGTGCGCCGCCTCGATGATCTCGATGCGCTCGCAGGTCGCGCCATAGCCATAGCGGGTGACGACCAGCCCTTCGATGGGGGCGTCCCACACTTTCTCGAAGGCTGCCGCCATTTGCGCCGAGCCTTTGCCCGCGCCGATGACGATGGTACGGCCCTTGGGCTTGGCCGGCAGATGATCCCTGATGGTTCGTTCCGGATCGGCGGCGGCGACGGCGGCGTTGAAGATAGAGACGAGGAACGATTTGGGGTCGAGCACGGTCATTCGGCTTCCCGAGGCAATGCCAAGCCGCGCTTGTCGACGCCCAAATGATCGCACAGCGCATCGACGACGACGCCGTGATCCTCGCGCTCCGGCAGTCCGGAAACGGCGATGACGCCAATGACGCCGGTGCCCTTGGCGTTCACCGGAAAGCCACCGCCGGCCAGCACGTAGTCGGCAATATCCAGCCCTTCACCAATCTTGAAGGTGCGGTCGGGGCGCTGCTGTTCCAACACCATGCGATAGGTGCTTCTCAGGAACCGTTTGACCACATTGATCTTGCGCCGCGCCCAGTCGGGATTGGAAGCGTTCGAGCCCGGCAGCGCGGCGTAGAACAGCGGCCGGTCCCACAGCCTGATGTCGACTATGATGGGTAGATCTTCGGCGATTGCACGATCGCGAATGGCGGAGCCGATTTTGAAAGCGACGGCCTCGTCAAAGGTCGCGAAGACAAGGGTCTCTTCCTGTCTCTTGATCAGAGCGATGTCGTCAGCAACGGCCATTTTCTTTCTCCGAAATCGTCACACGTCGTGTGTACGACAAGCTCCGCTCGGTCAAGCTTCCGTGGCGTGGCCACCTTCTCCCGAGGGGAGAAGAGACGAGCACGGGCCTCGGCTTCCTCCTCTCCCCTCGGGGAGAGGCCGGATTGCCCCGAATTGCCTTCGCAATTCGGTTGGCAATCCGGGTGAGGGGGCCTTACCCCGC
>NZ_RZPB01000106.1:0-12194 GCF_003998535.1 Mesorhizobium sp. M7A.F.Ca.AU.002.02.1.1
CACCGACGGTCGTCACCCGTCACGGCAAAAGAGAGGCTGTCGTAATCAGCTATTCGGAGTACGAACGCCTTTCCCGTGTGCCGTCGCTGGGTTGGCTGCTCACAAACTCGCCCCTGGAGGAAGCTGACCTGCCAGCGCGAAGCCGAAAGCCCGCACGGGCTCTGCGCGATCCGGCGTTCTGACATTGTACCTTTTGGACACGAATGTCGTCAGTTTGCTTGCCCCTTCAAAACGCAGGACGCCCTCCGATGAGAAACTAGCGGCCTGGATAGTCGAGCGATCGTCCGACCTTTGGCTCTCCGTAATCACCTTGGCCGAGATCGAGGACGGCATCGCGAACGCCAAGCGAACCGGTGCCACCAAGAAGGCGGGCGCGCTCGCTGAATGGTGGGGAGAAATCCGTCACTACTACAGTAGCCGCATCCTCCCTCTTGACCTCGAAACGGCAACAATAACTGGGCAACTCATGACAGTCGCTCGGGCCGCTGGCATCTCACCAGGTTTCGAGGACATCGCTATTGCTGCAACAGGCATGCAACACGATCTGATCGTGCTCACGGACAACGAGAAGGATTTCAGGCCGCTCGGCATTCGGCATCAGAATCCGTTCATCGGGCTTCCAGAATAGGCGGACGGCGACCGATGGGCGCCTCCAGCATGACCATGCGATGACGTAGGCGGGGTTATGCGACGCTGGGCGAGTCTGATGGCGGTGCACCGGACTTCCTGGATCGACCAGCGGCCAGCGTATATTTGTGCCCCTTCAAGGTTCATAGGCCTTTGCCTATGGGCTGTCCAGGTTGTTTGCTTCAAAGGCCCAACGCTGACAGGGCCTTGGACGTGAGGTGAGAGCTTCATCGTCATTGAATACCTTTCTCATCGACGTCCAACGAGACGGTAACAATCAGTCATCCACCCACCTTGACGCGGGCGTGCCGCCCAGCGGATGTCGGGCTGATGTGCGCCGACGGAACACGTGTCCTCGACCGTCACTTCTGGCGAGCGGCATCGCCATCATTAGTGATGGAACGGAAAAGAAACCATTCAGCGTCAGACTACCGCTTTTCGACGCACCTTTTTCGAACACGTCGGAACGAGCGCTTGTCGCGCAGCCCACGATGCCCCCATTGGTGAATCGGATCCATGAAGAGTCTGACAATACGCCACCGCATCCTCGTCAGTTTCGCTGCCGTTCTGGTGGTCATGTCCGTGATCGCCGTCATCGCGTACGCCTGGTTTCTTCAGGCGGGGCAGGAGGCGACTGAGGTCGAGAAGGGCATCCTTCCAGACCTCTATCACAGCACCGCGATCATGATGGGCCAGATGACGGCCCATAGTCTGCTTCAGGAATATGCCCTTCAGGACAACCCATCGGATAGAAGCACGCTTGAAAGCGCGATCACGACCAATCGCGACCAAGTGCAGCGGTCGATGGGCGACTATGAAGCAACAATCGTCTCCGACATCGACAAGCAGAATTATGCAGTCGTCAAAGAACTCGCCAACCAATTTCGTCTGGCTGAAACTGCTTTGCTGGACACAAGCCGGGCTGCCTTGTCGAAAGGTGAAACTCCCAATGAAAGCCTGGCCATCAAGAACACCGTAGAGCCGATCTTTGTAAAGTTGCAGTCCGCTCTGCAGGCCATGGTTGAGGATCACAGAGGCGAGGCAAACAGCGCGACGCAGCGGATCAGCTCGATCGTTAGAACGGCCGAAGTCGGTTTGAGCGTTGGCTTGTTGATAGCCCTCGGACTAGCCCTTCTTTTGGGTTACCAGCTGTTTCGCGCCATTACAGGTCCGCTCACTCGTTTGGTCAACGCGGTTCAATTGATGCGGCAAGGCGACTTCAGCGAACGCCTCGATCTGAGGCGCCGAGACGAATTCAGCGTGCTTGCCGACGGCTTCAACGCAATGGCGGACGATCTCACAACCCTCATTGGTCAGGTTCAAAGGTCCAGCATACAGGTCGGCACATCGATAACTGAGATCGCCGCCACCTCCAAGCAACAGCAGGCAACTGCGACTGAAATCGCAGCGACCACAACAGAAATCCGCGCGACAGCCAAGGAGATCTCCGCCACGTCAAACGAGCTCGTCCGCACGATGAACGAGGTCTCGACAGTTGCCGAGCAAACTGCTGCCGTCGCCGGCGGAGGGCAAGCGGGGCTAACCCGTATGGAAGAAACCATGCAGCAGGTCATGGAAGCGGCCGGCGCGATCAATTCCAAACTCGCGATCCTGAGCGAGAAAGCCGGCAGCATCAATCAGGTGGTGACGACCATCACCAAAGTGGCCGATCAGACGAACCTTTTGTCGCTCAACGCTTCCATCGAGGCAGAGAAGGCCGGCCAATATGGCCGGGGCTTTGCAGTGGTGGCGACGGAAATCCGAAGGCTCGCGGACCAGACGGCTGTCTCCACATACGATATCGAGCAGATGGTCAAGGACATCCAGTCGGCAGTCGCGGCCGGGGTGATGGGCATGGACAAGTTTTCCGAACAGGTCCGCCGGGGTATGCAGGAAATCCAGCAGGTCGGCGGGCAACTCTTCGAGATCATTCAGCAGGTTCAGGGGCTGGTGCCACGTTTCGAAGTCGCCAATGAAGGCATGCAAGCGCAGGCGACCGGCGCGGGGCAGATCAGCGACACGCTAACGCAGCTGAGTGAGGCAGCTCAGCAAACAGTCGAATCCCTTCAGCAATCGACGCTCGCGATCGACGAGCTCAATCAAGTCTCAGGCGGCATGCGAAGTAGCATTTCGAGGTTCAAGCTGAGAGCGTAGCGAGCCGGCAGTAGGGGGTGACAATGCTATTTCTCGCCTTCAGCATGGGTCCGGATCGCTACTTGATCGATGTCCACCAAATTGAAGAGGTGCTGCCTCGTCTCGATGTGAAGGTCCTGCCGGGTGCGCCAACCGGTGTGGTGGGTCTGGTCAGCTACAACGGAATACCCATCCCGCTGATCGATGTTACTCTTCTTGCGCTTGGCCGGCCGTCGGAGCGCCTATTGAGCACCCGGATCGTTGTGACGCGCTATCACGCGCATGATGGCGAGCAGCGCCTGCTGGGACTGATCGCGGAACGGGTGACGGATACGCTTGAGCGAGACCCTGCCGACTTCGCGCCGTTCGGACTTGAACCAGGAACCCCGCCCTATCTTGGGCCGGTGGCTTCCGATGGTTCGGAGATCATTCAGTGGGTCAAAGTGGCATCGCTGCTTTCGGAAGAGATACGTACCGCATTGCTCCGCCAGGCCGCGACGGGTGATCAATGACCGGCGCAATTGAAAAGCTCCTGACGGAAACCATCGGACTGGACAGTGCCAGCGTTGGTCCGACAGTGGTCCGTCAGGCGGTCAGAGATCGGATGGCAGCATGCCGGATAACCAACGCTCAGACCTATAAGGAACACTTGACCGGTTCCTCGCAGGAGTTGCAGGAGTTGATCAATGCGGTGGTGATCCCGGAGACCTGGTTCTTTCGCGACCGAGAAGCGTTCACCATGCTGGCGCGGCATGCGCGCGTGCACAAGCGTGCTCAGCCGATTAAAGTCCTGAGCCTGCCATGTTCAACCGGCGAAGAGGCCTATTCGGTCGCCATGGCCATGTTCGATGCCAGCTTTGAGGCGCACGAGTTCAAGATCGATGGTGTGGACGTCAGCAGCCGCAATATCGCGACGGCTGAACGCGCGATCTATGGGCGCAATTCGTTTCGCGGCAGCCATCTCGAATTCAAGGATCGCTATTTCGAAGCGGCCGAGAGCGGGTTGCGTCCTACAGCTGCGGTGCTGAAACAGGTTCGGTTCAGGGTAGGAAACCTGTTCGGCTCTCGCGCGTCTTTCGGGCAAGAAGTCTATGACATCGTGCTTTTCCGCAATCTGCTGATCTATTTCAATCGAGAGCTGCAGGATCGCGCGTTGATCTGCCTGAAGGACCTACTGGCCAAAGACGGACTCCTCCTGGTCGGTCCGGCGGAAGCAGCTCTTCCAAGGTTGCATGGCTTTATTTCCGCTGAATGGCCATTGGCCTTTGCCTTCCTGAAATCGGAGCCCGTCAAGACCACGGCGCCGACAGTTTCGGCCGCCATCCCGGTGCCGACGCCAACCCCGAAGGTCAACAAGAGCAAGCCTCTTCTTCGGCCCCGACCGACAATTGGCAATGAAGCCCGTGGACAGGCGCCGGCCAAGCCGCTTGCAAAGGCCTCGGAAAGCCTCATCGCGGTTGAACGGATCGCCAATGCAGGACGGGTAAAGGAGGCACAGGAGGTCGCCCTGGCGCATCTCAAGGAATTTGGTCCTTCCGCGCAAATCTTCTACTTGCTGGGCCTCGTCCAGGATGCGGATGGCGCAGCACCCCAAGCCGCGCAAAGCTATCGCAAGGCGCTCTATCTCGCGCCAAATCATCGAGAAGCTCTCATCCATCTGGCTTTGCTGCTTCGCAAGCAAGGCGACCATAACGGCGCCGAGGCCCTGGCTGGCCGGCTAGGCCGGGTCCAGAAAAGGAGCGGCAGCTGATGGCGGCTTCGACAGGGATCGCTCAGCCGTTGGAGCAGATTGAAATCGACGACTGCTGGCGGCAAATAGGCGTACGGGGTGACAAGTCATGTCCGCTGCTGGAGCAGCATCTCCACTGCCGGAATTGCCCGACCTATAAGAAGATTGCACGACACCTCCTCGACCGTGCGGCTCCCTCGGTATATCGCGACGAATGGCCTGGTAACGCTGGTCGAGCAGGGATCGATCCGGCCGACGGCGAGGCGCTGCAGACGGCTGTTCTCTTCCGTTTGGGGGAAGAATGGCTGGCCCTTCCGGTCGGTATTTTTCATGAAGTGGCTGAATCTCGTCGCGTTCATTCACTTCCACATCGCAGAAACCGTGCACTGCTCGGTATTGCGAATGTCCGTGGTGAATTGCTCGTTTGCCTGTCCCTGGCTGAATTGCTCGGGATAGACGAGCGCAAGGAGGGGGAGCAAAGCACGCGAACCAAGGTATTTCGCCGCCTGGTTGTTGTGGGCGAGCGCGACAAGCGGGTTGCCTTTACGGTTGATGAGATCCACGGCTTACATCGCTATCGGGCACGCGACACTCTCGCTGTGCCACCCACGATCGACAAGGCGCTGTCTGCGGCTACTAATGCCGTTCTGCCCTGGCAGGGACGGGCCGTTGGTTGTCTCGACCCAGAACAACTGCTCACGATGCTGGCTCGGAGCATGGCATGACAGATGAGGACTTCAGCCAGGTTTCGATGCTCAGCCTCTTCCAGGCCGAACTGGAGACGCAGTCACAGGCACTAACGTCTGGGCTTCTGGCACTGGAACGCAATCCTGTCGCCGCCGATGCCCTGGAAGCATGCATGCGTGCCGCACATTCCCTGAAGGGAGCTGCCCGAATCATCGACCTGATGCCCGCGGTCAAAGTTGCAAATGCGATGGAAGATTGCCTGGTCGCCGCGCAACGTGGGCATCTGAGAGTGGGACGGGAGCATATAGATGCGCTCCTGCAAGGCTGTGACCTTTTGAAATTGATCGCATCAGGATCAGCGAGCGAGCGCGCCAACTCAGAAATCGAAAGCTTTCTCGCGAAGTTTGAGGAATTGTCCCCCCCCGAGGCGAAGCCCGGGGCCCAAGATTTTGCAGTTGATTTCGCCACTCCTGATCATGCCCAGGATCAGCTGGCGACGACCTCTTCAGCGAATCTCCTCGTTGGGACGCCACCGCAAACCCACGGCAGCATTGGCTCTGATAGAATGGTTCGGGTGACGGCAGACAGCCTGAACCGATTGCTCGGGTTGGCTGGCGAGTCGCTGATGGAAGCTCGGCGGCTCAGGCCATTCGCTGACGGGCTACTGCGACTGAAGCGACTTCAATCGGACCTCGCAAGTGCGTTCGACAACCTTCACGCAGTGCTGCCGCCGGGTTCAAATGATGCGGCCGCAGTGGAGGCGCTGGCTGAAGCCCAGCGAAAGCTTCGGTTGAGCCAAGCGTTCCTGGCGGAGCGTCTCGATGAATTGGATTCAGTGGATCGCAAAGCGACCGATCTTGCCAACAGATTGTACGACGAAACGTTGGCGAGCCGGATGCGGCCTTTCGAGGACGGCGTGAGACACTACGCAAGAACGGTCCGCGACCTCGGTCGTACCCTTGGCAAGCGGGCGCGACTGGAGATCGTAGGCGGCTCGACCGGCATCGACCGCGATATCCTCGAGCAGCTCGATGCCCCCTTGGGGCATCTTTTGCGCAACGCTGTAGACCATGGGCTTGAACCGCCTGAGGAGCGCCTCGCGATGGGGAAACCCGAAGAGGGGCTGATCAGGCTCGAAGCGAGGCACAATGCCGGGCTGCTGCAGATAGCCGTGGTGGACGACGGCAGGGGGATCGAGATCTCGAAGCTGCGCGAGGCTGTCATCGCCCGACAGCTTGCGACCAGGGAAAGTGCTGACACACTCAGCGAAACCGAATTGCTCGCATTCCTGTTTCTGCCAGGCTTTTCGATGAAAGCGGGCCTTACCGACGTGTCCGGCCGTGGTGTGGGACTCGATGCGGTGCAGGCGATGACGAAGGAGGTCCGCGGAATCACGAGCGTTTCCTCGGAATTTGGTCGTGGAACCCGGTTTCAACTGCAGCTGCCGCTGACGTTGTCAGTCCTGCGCACACTACTCGTCGAAGTCGATGGGGAGCCCTATGCGTTTCCACTCGCCGCCATCTCCAAGACAATGAGATTGCAGCGGATGCAGATCAACCTGCTGCAGGGCCGACCGCATTTTCGCTTGAACGATCGACAGATCGGGCTGGTGACCGCGCGCGAAGTGCTGGATCGAGGAGAGTCCGGATCGGAACCGGACGAACTCTCGGTTGTCGTCGTGGATGCAGGTCGGGGCGATGCATACGGCCTGATCGTTGACCGTTTTCTCGGGGAACGCGAGCTGGTGATCAGACCTCTCGATCCACGGTTTGCCAAGATCAAGGACATCAGCGCAGCGGCCCTGATGGAAGACGGTTCGCCAGTTCTGATCTTCGACGTCGATGATCTGATCCGATCGGTGGAAAAACTTGCATCGTCTAGCGGATTTAGGGCTGTTGGGCGCGCTGCGGGCGGTCCCGAACCGAGCAGACGCAAGCGCGTGCTCGTGATTGACGATTCACTCACGGTCCGCGAACTCCAGCGCAAGATGTTGGGCAATCACGGTTATGATGTCGAAGTGGCGGTCGACGGGATGGACGGATGGAATGCCGTCCGGTCTGGTCCTTTTGATCTTGTCGTCACTGACATAGATATGCCGCGCATGGATGGCATCGAGTTGGTGAGCTTGATCAGAAAGGACGCCCATCTCAAGAACACACCCATAATGATCGTTTCATACAAGGATCGGGAAGAAGATCGCTCGCGCGGGCTTGACGCCGGTGCGGACTATTATCTGACCAAGAGTACCTTTCAGGACGAGGCGCTGATCCATGCGGTCGTGGACATGATTGGCGAGGCGACTGAATGAGATCGAAATTGGAAGCCAACGAATGAGAATCGGCGTAGTCAACGACATGCCGATGGCGGTTGAGCTTCTGCGCCGGCTGGTCTTGTCGACCGGCGAACATCAGGTCGCATGGGTCGCGACCAATGGGCGTGAGGCGGTCGAGGTCTGCAGACGTGATCTGCCGGATCTGATACTCATGGATCTAGCGATGCCAGAGATGGACGGCGTGGAAGCGACGCGCAGAATCATGGCGGAAACCCCGTGCTAAATCCTGCTGGTGACCGCCAGTATCGAAGCCAACCTCGTCGGTGTCTACGAAGCAATGGGTCATGGCGCGCTTGACGCGGTCGATATTCCGTCAGTAGGCATCGAAGGTAACGCGTCCTCGCAATCCGCACGGCTTCTAACGAACAAGATTGCGACGATCGGCAAGCTGATCGGTGATGCGCCGGCCAAGACAAAAAGGCGGATGTCACGTGACGCTGAGCCGACACCTCGACGCTTAATTGCAATCGGCGCCTCCGCGGGCGGGCCGGCCGCCGTTGCCGCCGTCCTGAGTGCGTTTCCCGTTGATTTTGACGGCGCGATCGTGCTCGTCCAGCATCTCGATGCTCAGTTCGTGCCGGGGCTTACTGATTGGCTGGGACAGCATACGCCTCTCCCGATCCGTCCGGCGCGGGAAAAGGATAGTCCTCAAGCGGGCACTGTTCTCGTAGCCAGTTCTGCGGATCATCTGGTTTTCAAGTCAGCTCAACAACTTGGCTATACGCCCAGCCCCAAGGACAATTTTTATCGGCCGTCCGTTGATGTGTTCTTCGGAAGTGCGGCGCAATGGTGGCCTGGCTCTGTGATTGGTGTCCTGCTCACAGGCATGGGCAGGGATGGCGCGCGCGGGCTAAGACAGCTCCGCGACAAAGGGCATCTCACGATCGCCCAGGATCGAGCAACCAGTGCAGTCTATGGCATGCCGAAGGCCGCCGCCGAAATCGGCGCGGCTGTTGATATTCTTCCTTTGAGTGCGATCGGCTCACGTATAATCGAAGCCTGCGAGCGCTCCACGTGAAAGGGCTCGTCCGATGACGCAAGAACCAGAGCTGGTCCCGCCACTCACAGACAACTATTCATCCATGGTTCTGCTCATCGATGATCAGATCATGGTTTGCGAGGCGGTCAGGCGCGCTCTAGCCAACGAACCCGATATTTCCCTACACTTCTGCACCGACCCGTTGAGAGCAATGACAGTCGCGGATGAGGTAAAGCCAACCGTTATCCTGCAGGATCTCGTCATGCCCGGCGTCGATGGGCTGCATCTGGTGCGAGAATACAGGAAGCATGCGTCGACACGCGCGGTCCCAGTCATTGTGCTGTCGAGCAAGGAAGATCCAGCCACCAAGGGCGAAGCCTTTGCTGCGGGAGCGAACGACTATCTCGTCAAACTGCCGGATCGTATCGAGCTGATTGCACGTATTCGATATCACACTCGGGCTTATCTGGATCACGTCCAGCGAGACGCGGCATACCGAGCGCTAAGGGAAAGCCAGCGACAGCTGATCAGTGCAAATCTCGAGCTTGAACGTCTGACGCGGATCGATGGCCTGACGGGCCTCGGCAACAGGCGCTATTTTGATGAATATCTGGCGGCCGAATGGAAGCGCGCTTTTCGCGCACAGTCCCCATTGTCGCTGTTGATGATCGATGCCGACAACTTCAAACGATACAACGATACCTATGGCCATATGGCCGGCGATGAGGTGCTCAAGCAAATCGCCCGCGTAATCCAGAGCGGTTCCGGACGCTCCACCGACCTAGCTGCGCGGTACGGAGGCGAAGAGTTCGTGGTCGTGCTGGTCGACACTTTACTGGAACAATCCAGTGCGATCGCAGAGCGGCTCGTCCAGGGCGTGCGGGAGTTGAACATACCCCACGGCCCGGATCGTGTGACCATCAGCGTCGGCGTTGCAACAGCGGTGCCCACCGCGGACGAGACGCCAAATGATTTCGTCAATGCTGCCGATTTGGCCCTATTTCGTGCCAAATCGGAAGGACGAAATCGTGTCGCGGTTCATATGTCCCGCAGCTAGACAAGCTCAACGTACTTCTCAGGCTAAGATGGAACTTTCTGAGCGTACGTTGAACGCGCCTGGGCTCGCCCGGCCTTCAAGAAGCTCTATGCCGACCAGCTCGCTTACTTTGCGGCTGGAGCTCGAACCCATCGTTAATGACCGCTGGGCGTCCGGTTCTGGGTGGGAACGTGCCGGTTCGCCTGATCGCTCGAATTTCTGCTTTTGGGATTCCGCTGGGGCCAGCTCAACGGCTGACTTGAGTCGCAAAGCGGAATATCGGCATCGCGCCGCGATGGTTGAGATTCAATCGCGGCTCAATGCTCGCCGGAGAGCACCGAAGCGAATGCGATATTGCGCCGGCGTCACCCCGACCTTGCGGCGGAAGAGACGCCCGAAAAAACTCGCATCCTCATAGCCGACTTCACTCGCCACCGCTTCGACCGGGAGATCGCCGGTCTCCAGCATCTGCTTGGCTTGCTCGAGCCTGAGCGCGTGGATGTAGTCGATTGCCTTCATTTCCGTGGCCTTGGCGAAGCGGCGCACGAAGGAGCGCTCGGACAGGCCTGACAACTTGGTCATGGCGGCGACGGGCGAGGGCGTCCGGTAGTTGCCTTCGGCCCATTTCTGGCAGCGGTTGATCACCGCGTCGTCGGTCTGGCGAAAGCGCATCAGCGCGGCGAAGGGCTGCTGGCCCATGTCGTGCCACTGCAGCATGTAGACCTTGGCGACCTGCATCGCCTCCTTGAGGCTGACGAAGCGCGCGATCAGATATAGGGCGAGATCCTCCCAGCTCGAGCCGCCCCCGGCCATGACGATGCGGTGGGCCTCGCCGGTCAGCACGAGTGACTGGCCCGGCTTCACCTTAACGCCGGGATAGTTGTTCGTGAGCGTCTCGACATAGCCCCAGTGAATGGTGGCATCGCGATTGTCGAGTAGCCCGGCCTCGCCGAGCAGCACCGCGCCCGAACAAGCGCTGGCCAGCATGGCGCCGTCGTCATGCGCTCGCTTCAGCCATGCGGCTTCGGCGTCATACTGCCCGGCGACGCTTTCTCCCGGATTGACGAAGAAATCTGGAATACAGACGATGTCGGGTGGCGGGCAATCGGCAAGGCTGTGATCTGGGCGCACCCAGATGCCGTTTGCAGCGCGAAACGGGCTGCCGTCCCCAGCAACCACATAGGGCCGCATGCGCGGCGTGCCCGCCGCACCGCTGGTTATGAACAGGAAATCCCTGCCGGGCGAGGAAAACAGGTCGAACATGCCGTAGATCGTGGAGGCGGTAGCCTCCGGAACGGCAAGGATCGCCACATTCAATGGGCCGATCTGTTCAACCATGGCAGAAATGACCGCCTTTCAGCATTTTCGACTTTAGCGGCCGTGCCCGCGCCGCGCTAGCGTGTGTGAAACGAGGAGACCGCCACATGGCCGCCACCGCTACCCTTGCAGCATCGAGCATCGAAAGCTTCCGTTCCATCATGCGCGGCGAGGTGCTGGAGCCGTCGAGCCCATCCTATGACACGACGCGGATCGTCTGGAACGGCATGATCGACCGACGTCCCGCTCTCATCGCGCGCTGCCGGAGTTTTGCCGATGTCGAGGCGTCGGTGAATTTCGCGCGCGAAGAGCGGCTGGCGATCGCGATCCGCTCGGGAGGCCACAATGTTGCAGGCTACGCC
Source organism: Mesorhizobium sp. M7A.F.Ca.AU.002.02.1.1 (assembly GCF_003998535.1). Taxonomy (NCBI): domain Bacteria; kingdom Pseudomonadati; phylum Pseudomonadota; class Alphaproteobacteria; order Hyphomicrobiales; family Phyllobacteriaceae; genus Mesorhizobium; species Mesorhizobium sp. M7A.F.Ca.AU.002.02.1.1. The sequence goes on from NZ_RZPB01000106.1 coordinate 11,203, forward strand.
GTCTGCGACGGCGGCCTGATGATCGACATGTCGCTGATGAATGGCGTGCGGGTCGCGCCCGGCCTCGATCGTGTCTTCGTTGAGGGCGGCGCTATTTGGGCCGATGTCGATGCGGCCACCACCCCGCTTGATCGCGCCACGCCGGGCGGCCTGATTTCGGGGACGGGCGTTGCCGGCCTGACTCTTTCCGGCGGCATCGGCTGGCTGCGCGGCAGCCACGGCCTCAGCGTCGACAATCTGCTGGCGGCCGATCTGGTGACCGCCGATGGCCGCCTCATCCATGCCGACGCGACCCAGAACCCGGATCTCTTCTGGGCGCTGCGCGGCGGCGGTGGCAATTTCGGCGTGGTGACGAGCTTCGAGTTCAAGCTGCATCCGATCGAGCCGGAGCTGATGTTATGCGGTCCGGCCTATCCCGAAGAGCGCGCCAACGAGATCATTCCACTCTGGCGCGACTTCATGCAGACCGCACCCGATCGCCTGAGCGGCCTAGCGGAATTCTCCACGCTGCCGAACGATCCCTCGATTCCCGAGCGTGCAAGGGGCCGGCGCGTCCTGGCGCTTGCGCATGTCTATGACGGACTGGCCGACGAGGGCGAGCGGGTCGTGGCGCCCTTACGCAGTTTTGGAGCACCGCTTGTCGATTTCAGCGGGCGCATGCCGTATCGCACCATCCAGTCGCTCTATGACGGCCTGTTCCCGAAAGGCCGCGACCGTTGCTACTGGAAATCCACCTACCTCTCGCGCCTCGACGACGAGGTTATCGGGGAGATCACCGCGCGGATGGCGAAGCGGCCCTCCGAAATGACCTTCGCCTCGATCTGGAAGTTCGGCGGTTTCGTCCAGCGCGTTGCAGCCGATGCCACTGCCTTCGGTGACCGGTCCATGCCCTTCATGCTCAGCCTCGACGCCATCTGGCCAGGCGCTGATGAGGACGACGCGAACATCAGCTGGGTTCGCAGCTTCTGGCAGGACGTGCAGCGCTACTCGAC
>NZ_RZPB01001070.1:0-1628 GCF_003998535.1 Mesorhizobium sp. M7A.F.Ca.AU.002.02.1.1
GTCCCATACCGATACCGAGATCATGCGCGGCTCCGGCACCGAGACGTTGGCGACCTGGTTGATCGGCATGGTGGTGCCATAGGCCTGCACCTGGATCGCATCAAGCAGATTGCTGGAGGCGCGACCGGTCCGCAGCGAAGCCAGATCATGCTTGAACGCGGCGATGGCCCCATCCATGCGCCGCTTGAGATCGTCGTACTCACCACTCATCTTTATCTCCTCGACCCGTCTAATGCGGGCTCACTGCTCCGTCTTCGAATCGGACCTTCGAAAACCGGTTTCCCTTCGAGCCTGGCCGCCGATCAATCGTCCGCGACGACCGTGCAGCGGCCGCCGCCCCTCAGAATATCGCCGAAACCACCTTTTTCGTGGATCGAATAGACGATTATCGGAATGTTGTTTTCGCGCGCAAGTGCAATCGCTGCAGTATCCATGATGGAAAGGCCGCGATTTATGACTTCGCCATGGCTGATGCGCTCGAAACGCGTCGCATTCGGGTCCTTCTTCGGGTCCGCCGAGTAGACGCCGTCGACCTGAGTGCCCTTGAACAGTGCGTCGGCGCCGATTTCAGCCGCGCGGAGGGCGGCGGCCGAATCAGTGGTGAAGAACGGATTACCGGTGCCGCCGGCGAAGATCACCACCTTGCCCTGGTTCATGTAGGCAGTCGCCTGGCGCTGCGAAAAGCTCTCGCAAAGTTCGGGCATGGCGATCGCCGAAAGCACCACGGCGTCGACGCCGATCTTGTTCAACGACGTGCGCAGCGCCAGCGAGTTGATCACCGTGGCAAGCATGCCCATGTGGTCGCCGGTGACACGGTCGCCGCCCTTGGAGGCAACGGCCACGCCGCGAAAGATGTTGCCGCCGCCGATGACGACACCGACCTCGATGCCCAATGCACGCGCCTCGGCGATGTCGCCGGCGATGCGATCCACCACTGAAACGTCGATGCCGAAATGCTGCTCGCCCATCAACGCTTCGCCCGACGCTTTCAACAAGACACGTCGGTAGAGGGGCTTCACCGTCATCTGGGCCTCTTCATTTGCATGTGGCGCGTTTCGGTGGCTACCCTCGCGCAGGCGCCGCCTCGAAACAATGGCGTTCCGATACACGAAGGGCGCCGCGATGTCACGCGGCGCCCAAACGGCAAATTCGCCGGTTTCCTGTCCCATCAATCAATTGGTGGACACGCTGGCCGACTCTCCTTCGATAAGCACCGGTGACACGTAGTTGGAGGGCTTGTCGCCGGTTGTCGCGCCGCCGGTGACGCGCGCCTGTATCTGCGCGCCGAAATAGGAATAGGGAAACGGCGCTGGAGTTCTGCTGACCCTCTCCAGCCGGTCGCGATGCGCTTTCGGAATCTCGAAATCCAGCGCGCCAAGATTGTCCTGCATTTGGCTGAGCGTCGTCGCACCGAGAATGACGGTCGCGATCCCCGGCTGCGTCGCTACCCAGTTGAGCGCGACCTGAGGCATGCTGCGGCCGATCTCGGATGCGACCTTCTCGAGTTCGGCCACGATAGCCCAGTTGCGTTGCGTGAACTTTTGGAACCCCGGATGCGTCGAGTTGCGAAATCCGTCGAGCCGGCCCGCGGTTCCGGCCTGAGCCGGCCGATACTTGCCGCTCAGCAG
>NZ_RZPB01001071.1:0-1627 GCF_003998535.1 Mesorhizobium sp. M7A.F.Ca.AU.002.02.1.1
CGGCCGAGTAAGGCAATGGCGCGCCACGGCTGTCCGCGGCGCGCCTCGAGCATGATCCCGAAAAGTGGCTACCGGTTTTCGGACAGGATCATGCTCAACCAGGAAGAATTCGACGGCCAGTGGCCGACAAAGACGGCGGGCGTTTGGCTCGCGACTAGATGCAAGGGATCTTCGAGGATCCCGAAAAGGAGAACGGCATGAACCAAGAGGTCATGAATCTCTTCAATCCGCAGGCGCCTGCGCAGGTGTTCGATTCCATCCGGATATCGCTTGCCAGCCCTGAGAAGATTCTGTCCTGGTCTTTCGGCGAGATCAAGAAGCCGGAGACCATCAACTACCGCACCTTCAAGCCGGAGCGTGACGGTCTGTTCTGCGCGCGCATTTTTGGCCCGATCAAGGACTATGAGTGCCTGTGCGGCAAGTACAAGCGCATGAAGTACAAGGGCGTCATCTGCGAGAAGTGCGGCGTCGAAGTCACGCTGTCGCGCGTTCGCCGCGAGCGCATGGGCCATATCGAGCTGGCGGCACCGGTCGCCCATATCTGGTTCCTGAAGTCGCTGCCGTCGCGCATCGGCACGCTGCTCGACATGACCCTGAAGGACATCGAGCGCGTCCTCTACTTCGAGAACTACATCGTCACCGAACCTGGCCTCACCGCGCTGAAGGAGCACCAGCTGCTCAGCGAGGAAGAGTACATGATCGCCGTCGACGAGTATGGCGAGGATTCGTTCACCGCCATGATCGGCGCCGAGGCCATTCATGACCTCCTGGCCGGCATGGACCTGGAGAAGATCGCCGGCGACCTGCGTTCGGAACTGGCGTCGACCACCTCCGAGCTGAAGCAGAAGAAGTATCTGAAGCGGCTCAAGGTCGTCGAGAACTTCATGGAATCCGGCAATCGTCCGGAATGGATGATCATGAAGGTGGTTCCGGTGATCCCGCCGGACCTGCGTCCGCTCGTCCCGCTGGACGGCGGCCGCTTCGCCACGTCGGATCTGAACGATCTCTATCGCCGCGTCATCAACCGCAACAACCGCCTGAAGCGGCTGATCGAGCTGCGCGCCCCCGGCATCATCGTGCGCAATGAAAAGCGCATGCTGCAGGAAGCCGTCGATGCGCTGTTCGACAACGGCCGCCGCGGCCGCGTCATCACCGGCGCCAACAAGCGCCCGCTGAAGTCGCTGTCCGACATGCTCAAGGGCAAGCAGGGCCGGTTCCGTCAGAACCTGCTCGGCAAGCGCGTCGACTATTCCGGCCGCTCGGTCATCGTGACCGGTCCGGAGCTCAAGCTGCACCAGTGCGGCCTGCCCAAGAAGATGGCGCTCGAACTGTTCAAGCCCTTCATCTACGCCCGTCTCGACGCCAAGGGTTACTCCTCGACCGTCAAGCAGGCGAAGAAGCTGGTCGAAAAGGAGCGTCCGGAAGTCTGGGATATCCTCGACGAGGTCATCCGCGAGCATCCGGTGCTGCTGAACCGTGCGCCGACGCTGCACCGTCTCGGCATCCAGGCGTTCGAGCCGATCCTGATCGAAGGCAAGGCGATCCAGCTGCACCCGCTGGTCTGCACGGCCTTCAACGCCGACTTCGACGGCGACCAGATGGCCGTTCACGTGCCGTTGTCGCTGGA
>NZ_RZPB01001072.1:0-1627 GCF_003998535.1 Mesorhizobium sp. M7A.F.Ca.AU.002.02.1.1
CTTGTATCTGTCGCGGTCAACCGGATGACGTGATGAGCCTGCCCGACTACCCGCGCAGCATGGCCGGCAACAATCTCTGGTCGAACGACCGACTCTACCGCGCGGTATTGTCTCTTCAGCCCGGCGAAAGAGGTCAAGCGGCTGGGCTTGGGCGATCAGGCCAATACGACGTCATAGGCTGAAAATTGCCGATCCGCGGAGATCAACGTCAGGCCTTCAATTTGGGTCTGCGCAATAAGCAGGCGGTCGAAGGGATCGCGGTGGTGAAGCGGCAGATGTTCAAGTCTCGCCGCGTGTAGTTCGTTTACGCCGAGAATCGGAATCCCGTTCGATCGCAGGAGGTCCACGATGTCGCCTGTGAGCGTCACTTTGCCGAGCGATTTCTTGATGGCGATCTCGGCCACCGAGACGGCGCTGACGATCACATCCTTGCCTGTGAGAAAGATATCGCGCCGAAAGACGTGAATCGGCGTTGAGTACCCAAAGCAGAATATGGGTATCGACCAGATATCTGCGGCTCATTTAATATACTCGTCCCATTCGGGACCGAGTTCATCAAAATCATCCGATATCCAAATCTGGCCTTTCAGGGCGCCAAGCAAGCCTTTGCTCCCACCAGCCCGAACGGGAGCGCGCAAGGTTGCGACAACCTCTCCATGTCTGGTCAGCTGGATCTCTTCGCCAGCCTGGGCACGTTTCACCAATTCGGAAAGCTGAGCCTTCGCTTTTGCCATGGGGATATTCATAGACGACCTCTTATGACCAGAATTTAGGTCATAATTGGCCGGGCCGCAAGTGAGTTCGATGGCTATTCCGCCGCCTGAACCTTGATCACGCCACGCTTGATCTGGTCCTGCTCGATCGATTCGAACAGCGCGCGGAAATTGCCTTCGCCAAAACCTTCGTCGCCCTTCCTCTGGATGAACTCGAAGAAGATCGGCCCGATCACGGTTTTCGAGAATATCTGCAGCAGGATCTTGGTCGTGCCGCCGTCGACGACGCCTTCGCCATCGATCAGGATGCCGTGCTTCTTCATCCGCTCGATCGGTTCGTCATGGCCGTTCACGCGGTCATACGACATGTCGTAGTAGGTTTCAGGCGGGCCGGGCATGAACTTCAGCCCGTTCTCGGCCAGTCTGTCGGTGGCCTCGTAGATTTCGTCGGTGCCGACGGCGATGTGCTGGATGCCTTCGCCATTGTACTTCTTCAGGTACTCGGCGATCTGGCTGGTCTCGTCCTTGGACTCGTTGAGCGGAATGCGGATCTTGCCGCAGGGCGAGGTGATGGCGCGGCTGACCAAGCCGGTGATCTTGCCGTCGATGTCGAAGAAATGGATCTGCTTGAAGCCGAACAGGTTGCGGTAGAAATCCCACCATTTGTCCATCTGGCCGCGATAGACATTGTGGGTCAGGTGATCGAGATAGTAGAAGCCGACGCCTTCCGGCCGCGGGTCGCGCGCACCCAGCCACTCGAACTCGGCATCATAGGCCGAACCCTTCTTGCCGTAGGTCTCGATGAAATAGAGCAGCGAGCCGCCAATGCCCACGATCGCCGGCAGGTCCAGCGGCTTGTCGACGCCTTCGTAAGGTGTGGGACCCTTGGAGACCGCATGGTGGAAGGCGGGTGG
>NZ_RZPB01001073.1:0-1627 GCF_003998535.1 Mesorhizobium sp. M7A.F.Ca.AU.002.02.1.1
TGCCTATGATGCATTCGAGCGGGCGAAAGAGGCCGGCTCCGACGTGCTGATCATCGACACCGCCGGCCGTCTGCAGAACAAGACCGAACTGATGGCCGAGCTCGAAAAGATCGTCCGCGTGCTCGGCAAGCTCGATCCGGAAGCGCCGCACACCGTGCTGCAGACGGTCGACGCCACCACCGGCCAGAACGCGCTCAACCAGGTCGAGATCTTCCGCAATGTCGCCGGCGTCAACGGCCTGGTGATGACCAAGCTGGACGGCACGGCGCGCGGCGGTATTCTGGTGGCGATCGCGGCAAAGCACAAATTGCCGGTCTATTTCATCGGCGTCGGCGAACAGGTCGACGACCTCGAACCTTTCTCAGCAAGCGAATTCGCCAGGGCGATCGCTGGAGTAGCTTAACAAGCATGTCCCAAAAAGGTGCAGACTTTTTGGATCAGATCATGCGCAAGAAAGAGATTCCATGAACCCACCCATTCTCGAACGCGATCCGTCGGACCCGCAGAAGCAGAAGAAGGAAGGCGTCAATCCGCTGCTCAAGCTGGTGCTGGAGCTGGGTCCGTTGATGGTGTTCTTCTTCGCCAATGCGCGCAGCGGATGGCTGGTGCAGAAATTCCCTGTTCTGGCCGAGTTCGGCGGGCCGATCTTCGTCGCCACCGGCCTGTTCATGGCCGCCACGGCAATCGCGCTGATCGCCTCGTGGCTGCTCACCCGCACCTTGCCGATCATGCCGATGGTGTCGGGCGTCGTCGTCTTCATTTTCGGCGCGCTGACGCTCTATCTGCAGGACGACATCTTCATCAAGATGAAGCCGACCATCGTCAACACGCTGTTCGGCGGGGTGCTGCTCGGCGGCCTGTATTTCGGCAAGTCGCTGCTTGGCTATGTCTTCGATTCAGCCTTCAGCCTCGACGCTGAAGGCTGGCGCAAGCTGACCTTCCGCTGGGGCCTGTTCTTCCTGTTCCTGGCCATCGTCAATGAGGTGGTGTGGCGCAATTTTTCCACCGACGCCTGGGTTACTTTCAAGGTCTGGGGCATCATGCCGATCACGCTTCTGTTCACCTTCAGCCAGATGCCGCTGATCCTGCGCCATTCGCTGGACGACAAGACCGGCAAAGAAGAGAAGGCCGGGAAATAGAGCCTGCAAATAAGGGGAAAGGGCCATGGAATTCGTCACCACGCGCGACCAGTTGAGGACGATCTACAAGACGCCACGACCGACCGACGGTTCTATCCGAAAGGAGCTGAAAAAACTTGACGGCCATTGCCGCTCCTTCATCGGCAAGAGCCCATTCGTGCTGATTGGCTCGTCCGACGGTGCCGGCAATGCCGACGTGACGCCGAAGGGCGACAAACCGGGCTTTGCCACCGTTCTGGACGACACCACCATCGCCATTCCCGACCGGCCCGGCAACAACCGGCTCGACACGCTGGAAAACATCCTCGTCAATCCCCCGGTCGGGCTGCTCTTCCTCATCCCCGGCATGAACGAGACGCTGCGCGTCAACGGCGATGCCCGCATCACCGTCGACGCAAATTTGCGCGAACGGCTCGCCGTCGACGGCAGGGAGCCGCAAAGCGTTGTCGTGGTCAGCGTCAAGGCGGCCTACATGCACTGCGCAAAAG
>NZ_RZPB01001074.1:0-1625 GCF_003998535.1 Mesorhizobium sp. M7A.F.Ca.AU.002.02.1.1
GTGCTGGATCAGGGCATCGCCGGTTTCGACGAGACAATCGCGGCGTTGCTGCGGCTCGGCATCCGCACGATCGGCCTGGCCGACGGTCCGGTTGTGCCGATTCAGGTTGGATCGCTTGATATCGGCTTCGCCGCCTTCACGCTGTGGCGGAACGCCGATGAAAAACTGTTTGCCGGGCGCGTTTCGATGGACAGCGATCCGGCGAGCTGGCCACCCGCTGGCTTGGACCTTCTCTGCGCCGTGCCGCATTGGGACTGGGAGTTCCGACATTTTCCGCGCGACGGGACGCGAGCGCTGGCCAGGCGGCTGGCCGGGCAGGGCGCCGGGCTGATCGCGGGCCATCATGCCCATGTCGTGCAGCCGGTGGAAAAGATTGACGGGACGATCGTCGCCTATGGGCTCGGCGATTTCCTCGGTACCGCCTTTGCCCGGCAGCCATGGCCGGGCCGCATCGGCTCTATCCTCGTTGTCGATGTCAGTGCCGATGCCGGTACGCGCGGCAGGATCGCGTCTTACCGGATGCATCCCTTCATGCGCCTGCGCGCTGGCGACCACGAGCGGCTGGTGTTGATGGAGGCTTTGGAGGGCCGAATGCGTGACAGGGTCGCGGAGCGACTGAAAGCGGTCTTCCCTTCTCCACCAACCGATGAAGGCGTTCCCGCTTAACCATCTGGCGGCCCTTGCAAAACCAACTATCATGCTCCCGCAGAGGCAGGATTGCGGGGGTAGCGGTGGAATCAGCGGATTTCATGCCGAGCGAAACGGTCATCGCCGGCATCCGAAAAGACATCGAGGCCTATGAAGCGGCGAGGGCTTCGGCGGTCCGGCAGGTGCGCTGGCGGGTGCCGGTGTTCGTGGGGCTGGTGCTGGTGGCCGTGGTGCTGGTCGCCTGGCTGTTCAACAAGGTCGCCGACCCCAACGAGCAATGGGTCTCGACGCCGCATGTATTTCTCTATGTGATCGGCTTCGCGGCTTCGATCCTGCTCTATTTCCAGGCCAGGAAACCGGCGACGCGGCTGCAGCAATCGTTCCGCGAGACGCTGCTGCCGATCATATTCGGCTTCATCGCCGACATGCGCTACCAGCATGGCGTGACGCCGAATTCCTTCGACCGGTTGCCGCGCACGGCGGTTGGTCCGTTCAACCGGCAGGCGTTCGACGACATCGTGGCGGGCCGCTATGAGGGGTTTCCGTTCGAACTGTACGAGGCGCATCTGCGGGAAGGGTCGGGCAAGGGCTCCTCGACCGCCTTCCAGGGCGTCATCGTCGCTTTCGAGACCATCGCGCCGTTTCCCGGCATATTGGTGGCGACGCGGCGGACCAACGCGGTGATCAGCTTCTTTCGCGGCATATTTGCCAGCAAGCTGCAAGAGCTGTCCAGCGGCGATGCTTTGCTCGATGCCGCCTACGAGTTCCGCACCGACAATCTCGGGGCGGCACAGCCATTGGTGAGCGGCCGGCTGGCGCAGGCGCTGAAATGGCTTGGCGAAACCTGGCCGGACGACCCAGCCCGCGTCGCGCTCAACGGCAGCGATGGTTTCCTACTGTTGCCGCAGACGAAGAACTTCTTCGAGCTGCCGGATATTTCGGTGCCGCTCGACTACAGCAGGCATGTCGCGCCGATG
>NZ_RZPB01001075.1:0-1614 GCF_003998535.1 Mesorhizobium sp. M7A.F.Ca.AU.002.02.1.1
CTGCAGAACCTCGGCCGCACCGTGTTCAAGGACCTGGCCAGCGTCGAGACCCCCGACGATCTCACCGGTGTGTTCAAATTCGCCAAGCCGACGCCGTTCCAGCTGATCCGCAACGCGCTGCCGGCGCTGAGCAGCGTGGTGCCGAAGCACATCTACGAGGTCGGCAAGATCGAGGACAACCCGGCCAACAACGCGCCCATCGGCACCGGACCGTTCAAATTCGGCGAGTACAAGGCCGGCCAGTATTACCGGCTGACCAAAAACACCGACTACTGGGGCAAGGACGAGCCCTATCTCGATGAGATCATCTATCAGGTGCTGCCGGATCGCACGTCCGCGGCCAGCGCGCTGGAGGCCGGAGAGATCCAGCTGGCGGCCTTTTCCGCCGTGCCGCTGGCCGACCTCGACCGCATCTCGAAAGTGCCGGGGCTGAAAGTGATCACCAAGGGTTACGAAGGGCTGACCTATCAACTCGTCGTCGAGATCAATCATCGCCGCAAGGAACTGGCCGACGTCAAAGTGCGGCAGGCGATCGCACATGCCATCGACAAGGATTTCGTCGTCAAGACGGTGTTCCTCGGCTATGCCGCGACAGCCACCGGCCCGGTGCCGAAGAACGATCCACAATTCTACACCGCCGATGTGCCGACCTATGCCTTCGACGTCGCCAAGGCCAACGCGCTGCTCGACGAAGCCGGCTACAAGAAAGGCCCGGACGGCAAGCGCTTCACGCTGAAACTGCTGCCTGCGCCCTATTTCAACGAGACAAAACAGTTCGGCGACTATCTGCGCCAGGCGCTCGCCGCCATCGGCATCGACGCTGAGCTGGTCAACAACGACTCGGCCGCGCACATCAAGGCGGTCTACACCGACCACGCCTTCGATCTCGCGGTCGGTCCGCCGGTGTTCCGCGGCGATCCGGCGATCTCGACCACCATCCTGGTGCAGAGCGGCATTCCGGACGGCGTGCCGTTCTCCAACCAGGGCGGCTACAAGAACGATGCGCTCGATGCGCTCATCGCCAAGGCATCGGAGACGCTCGACGCATCAGCCCGCACCGACCTCTACAAGGAATTCCAGAAGGCGGTGGCTGCCGACCTGCCGCTGATCAACGTCGCCGAATGGAGTTTCATCAGCGTCGCGCGAGACACCGTCGGCAACATCGCCAACAACCCGCGCTGGGCGGTGTCGAACTGGGCGGACACGTATTTGGAATCGTGACAGAATTGCGCGGATGAAAATTCGCGAAATCATCGTAGGCTTTGAGTTCTACGAGGCCCCCCTCTGTCCTACCGGACATCTCCCCCTCAAGGGGGGAGATTGGCCGCTTGTCTGTCCCGCGAATTCTTCAACGTTGGAGATTGGCGAAGCCAAAAGAGACAGCCGATCTCCCCCCTTGAGGGGGAGATGTCCGGCAGAACAGAGGAGGGTGCCTAGGCGCGGTCCTAATCAACGTATCGCCAACCCATCGACGCCCCCATGAACCGCGCCCTCACCCTTCTCCGCCGCCGCCTCGTCGGCAGCATCTTCGTGCTGCTGATCGTCGTCATCGGCGCGTTCCTTTTGCTCGAGGCCGCCCCCGGCGACGCCGTCGACGCCTACATCGTCTCGACC
>NZ_RZPB01001076.1:0-1610 GCF_003998535.1 Mesorhizobium sp. M7A.F.Ca.AU.002.02.1.1
GGTCTGGCTCGACCGCCGCAAGACGACGCGCTTCAAGATCGACGATCACGGGCTGGTGGCGGCGGCCGAACGCGACGGCAAGCCGGCGGTCTGGGTGTCGTGCGCCGACGTCGAAGGCCAATCCGAGGAAGCCGCGCAAGTGTTCTGGGCCAATCCCGGCACCTCGCTGAAAACCGTCATGCTGGCCATGCACCGTTCGCAGACCGCTCCGGTAGCGCTGTTTGACGACCAGTCGCGCTTCGTCGGCGCCATCGGCATTCGCGACGTGCTGAGCGCGGTGTTGCGGCGGTAGTTTCTCCGGAATCCAACGGCGGCGAGGCGCGGCGACCGGGCGCGCCTTGTTTTTATGCCGCCAGCGGCAGGCGCAGTTGCGTCAGCAGGCCGCCGCCGGGATTGTTGGACAGGCGGGTCTCGCCACCTGCGGCGCGCGCGATGTTGCGGGCAATGGTCGGGCCGGGACGAGGACCGCCGGTCTGGCGGTTGCGCGATTGTTCGAGGCGCACGAACGAGCCGAACACGGCGTCGATCTGCGCCTGCGGTATGCCAGGCCCTTCGTCGCGGATGGTGAGCAGGATCATGTCCTCCGACCGGCGCAGCGAAAGATGCGCCTTCTTGCCGTAGGTGACCGCGTTCTGCACCAGATTGGTGACGCAGCGCTTGAGCGCGACCGGCCGCGCCATGCAGATCAGCCCGCGCGAACGGGTCTCGTCGTCGAACGAGACGTCGTCATAGCCGTCGGCGATCGATTCCACGAGCGACCAGAAGTCGATGCGTTCGTTCTTTTCCTCGGTCACTTCGAAGGTGGCGAAGTCGATCACCGAGCTGGCGATGCTCTCGACATCGGCGAGGTCGTGCGCCAGCGCCTCGCGGACCGCCGATTTGCGCAACAGCTCCAGGCGCAGGCGCATTCTGGTCATCGGCGTGCGCAGATCATGCGCCAGTGCCGCCGCCAGATGTTCGCGGTCCTCGACATATTCGCGCAACCTCGCCTGCATGGCGTTGATCGCCTTGGCGGCGGCACGCACCTCGCGGCTGCCGCCCTCGGCGATCGGCGGGCTCTTCAGATCCTTGCCGATCCGGTTCACGGCGGTTTCCATCATCCGGTAGGGCGCCGTCAGCCGGCGCAGCGACCAGATCGACATGATCACCACCAGCCCTGCGATCAGCGAATAGAGCGGCAGGCTGTCGAAGCTCAGGATCGGGCCGACGGGCGTGATCGGTTCGGTGAAATTCAGCCATTGGCCGTCGGCGAAGCGCAGCGATGCCGTCAGCTTGTCGCTCTGGGCGAAGTCGGCGGCCAGCACCAGAAGGTCGCGCTCGACCTGGCCGATGTCGGGTCCTGGCGTCGTGCCGTCCGCGTCGTCGGCCTCGCGCGTCGCCGGATCGCGGCGCACGCGTGCATCGGTGATGCCGAATTTGGACAGCCGGCCGACGAGGATGTCTTCGAGTTCGGCCAGTTCGTCATCGCCGGCGATCGACGAAGTGACCGCCGGCGTGTCCGAAACGGTGAGCGCGTAGGTGGAGTTGAACAGGCCGGTCGCCGTCGCCTTGCGCTCGTCCGGACTGGCGTCATGCATGAGCTGCACCAGCGAGAAGGCACGGTCGTTGAG
>NZ_RZPB01001077.1:0-1607 GCF_003998535.1 Mesorhizobium sp. M7A.F.Ca.AU.002.02.1.1
CCGTCAAAGGCAAGACACGTCTTGTGGAGGTGATCGCGGCGCTTGTCCGGCAGGCCGCCGCGACTGAGGCCTTTTGATTCCACCCTGAAAGGGCAGCAGACGGCACGGGCATCCGCCGCCAGCACGGCTCGCAACCCTCGTGGTGGTTGCTTGTCACGCTCCGGGAACGGGCGCGCCAGGCTCGATGAGTCCCTGTCGTTTGAGATCGGCCCAAAGGGTTGGCGGAATATCCTCCCTGAGATAGGCCAGATTCTCCTTCAGCTCATCGGCAGACCTTGCACCCGGGATGACACTCGACACCAGGGGATGGCCGAGCGGGAAATGCAGCGCCGCCGCCGGCAGCGAAACCTTGTGGCTGGCGCACACCGCCTCGATGCGGCGGACGCGTTCGAGCACCGGCTCGGGAGCCGGCCTGGTGTTGAAGGTCGCGCCCTTGACCGCGCCCGTCGCCAGGATGCCGGAATTGTAGGGGCCGCCGATAATGATCCTCGTGCCGCGCTGTTCACAGAGCGGCAGCAGGGTCGCCAGTGGCTCCTGTTCGAGCAACGTGTAGCGGCCGGCGAGCAGGAAATAATCGAAGGCGCCGGCAACGACGAAATCGGACAGCATCTGCCATTGGTTGATGCCGACGCCGACCGCCTTGATGACGCCTTGCGAGCGCAGTTCGTCGAGCGCTGGATAGGCGCCGTCCATGGCTTCCCGGAAGCGGCTCCGGGCATAGGGATCCTCGCCGGGGCCGAAATGAATGGCCTCGTCGGGATCGTGGATCGAAACCATGTCGACATAGTCGGTGTCCAGCCGCTTCAGCGTGCCCTCGAGCGAACGCATCACCGCATCGCGCGAATAGTCGAACTCGGCGCGGAAGGAGCCGGGCTGGTCCCACAGCGCCGGCTTCAATTCTTCGGGCGGGATCGGCACGAGGTCGTAGCCGATCTTCGACGAGATGACGATGTCCGCGCGGGGCAGCGACTTGATGGCAAGGCCCAGACGCGTCTCGCTGACGCCAAAGCCATAGACAGGTGCGGTGTCGAAATAGCGGATGCCATTTTCATAGGCCGCCTGCACAGTCTTCACCGCCGCATCGGTGTCGACGGCGCGGTACATGTTGCCGAGCCCCGTGCCACCGAGCCCGATCGTCGTCACCTTCAGGCCGCCCTTGCTAACAGCCCTGAATTCGATTTCAGCCATTTTCTCTTCCTGTAATCCCTGATCGTCCATTTGTGCCGCCCAGAAGGCCGCCTTCGCGCCATTAGGCCGCAGAGGGCCGTCCTGAACTCGGCGGCGAAAAAGCATTGACACAAAAGTTGTCATATAACAATGTAACCGGATGACAATTGTAGCGATGCCTACAAAGCGACAACGGAGGAACGCATGGACGACGAGACGAAAAATCTGATGGAGATGGTGAATGCCGGCATCAGCCGGCGCAGCGCTTTCGCGCTGGCCGGAAAACTCGGCCTTGGCGCAGCCGGCCTCGCCAGCGGACTGGGTGCTGGTCTTGTCGGCGGCATCAGCGCGGCACGAGCAGCGGATTCATCGCCCGGCCTGCCGAAGAAGCCCTACAAATTCCACTTCGTCTGCCACGTGACGCTCGACCAGTTCTTCAC
>NZ_RZPB01001078.1:0-1604 GCF_003998535.1 Mesorhizobium sp. M7A.F.Ca.AU.002.02.1.1
GACCGGCCGCCGACCCCGCCGATCGCCAGCGATGCTGTCGAATGGAAGGTCGAAGGCGAAGGCCCGCGGTTCGGCGGCCGGTCCAGGCACCTGACTTATGCCGCGCTGGGACGCTCCGACTATCATGTCGGCATGCTGATCGAAGCGCCGGCGCCCGGCATGCGCCTGGCGCCCCGGCACTATCACATGCTGGAAGAGGAGCATGCGCTGATCCTGGAAGGGGAGGTGACGCTGCTGCTTGGCGAGGAGCGCCACGAAATGAAAGCCGGCGACTATGTCTGCTTTCCGGCCGGCCTGGCGGTCGGGCATTCCTTCCTCAACAGCGGCACGGGGCCGTGCCGCTACCTGATGATCGGCGAGAAAAATCCCAACGAGGTCTGCGTCTATCCAGATTCCAACAAGATGGCGGTCGACGCCTTGCGCCGGCGCGACGGCATTTTCGACATGGGAGCGGTGAGGCGGTACTGGGACGGCGAAGAGATGGAGTAGCCCCCGGCTTCACAGCTCCTTCTCCGCCAACTCCCTGAATTCGTCGGGAACCGAGCGCGCCGCCTCCAGCGCCACCGTGCCGTAGCCGACCGCCTGTTTGCCAAAGCGCTCGCGGATCTTGTCGATGGCGCGGTCGGCGTCGAAGCGTGCTAGGCCCTTCTTCGTGCCGGGCCGGCGCCTCTCGTCGGCGAGGCCAAGCGGCAGGTCGAGCTGTAACTCGAAGCTTTCCTCAAGATGCGAGACCGAGATCGCCAGCAGCGAGATCGTTTTCTCCTGTGGATTGTCGGCAAGCAGGCCGCGCACCAGATCGCCGGCGATCTCGGCCAGCATCGCGGTCGCCGAGATCGGCTGGTCAAGCGTGATCGAACGGGTGACGGCGCGGAGATCGGCAAAGCGCACGCGTACCGTCACCGTGCGGCCGGGCCTTGCCTTGGCGCGCAGCCGGCTGGCGACGCGGTCGGCCAGATGCAGCAGTGTCGGCACGATGACCCGTGCCATAGCCGGCTTCTGGCCAAGCGCCGATTGGGCGCCGGCCGAATGCGCGCGGCGCTTCGTCTCCAGCTTTCGCGGGTCGCGGTTCCAGGACAGGGCGGCGAGCTTTTCGCCGGCGGCGGGACCGAGCAGGCGCGTCAGCGCGCCGCCATGCGTCCTGGCCAGTTGACCGATGGTCTCGACGCCGATCTCGGCCAGCCGCGCCCTGGTCGCCGGGCCGACGCCCCACATCAGTCCGACCGGCAGATCATGCAGGAAGGCGAGTTCGGTGCCGGGTTCGACGACCACCAGCCCGTCGGGTTTGGCGACCTGCGAGGCGATCTTGGCCAGATGCTTGGTGCGCGCCACGCCGATCGAGATCGGCAGGCCGAGTTCGGCCCGTACGCGGCGGCGGATGGTTGTCGCGATCTCCTGCGGCGAGCCGAACAGATGCGTGCAGCCGGCGACGTCGGCAAACGCCTCGTCGATGGAAATGCGCTCGACCACAGGCGTAAAATCGTCGAGCACCTTGATCGCCGCATCGCCCAGCCGCTGGTAATGGCTGAAATTGCCGCCGACGAAGATCAAATGCGGGCAGAGTTCGCGCGCCTTCGGCGTGCGTGGCGGCATGCCGGGGCGCAAGG
>NZ_RZPB01001079.1:0-1590 GCF_003998535.1 Mesorhizobium sp. M7A.F.Ca.AU.002.02.1.1
CCGGGCGGCCGGGTGCGACGCGATAGGCGAGAAGCTCGTGATGGGCCGAACCCGGCAATTCCAGCTCGACCTTGTCCAGCGGTCCGAGCCGCGCCGGCACGATCAAACCGAGGCGGCGCGCCAGCGGTCCGACCGTCCAGCCCTGGATGACCAGCGAAACCAGAACGATGATGAAGGCGGTGTTGAAGATGACACGGCCATTTTCCAGCCCGCCGAGCAGCGGGGTGATGGCGAGCAGGATCGACACCGCGCCGCGCAGGCCGACCCACGAGACAAAGGCGACTTCGGGGCGCGGCATGCGGAACGGGATCAGGCAGAGCCAGACGGCGACCGGCCGCGCCACGAACATCAGGAACAGGCCGAGCAGCACCGCCGGCACCATGATCGCCGGGAATTGCGAGGGCGTCGCGAACAGGCCGAGGATGAGGAACATGATGATCTGTGCCAGCCATGACATGCCGTCCTGGAAGCGCTTGAGGATGGTGACGGCGCGGATATCGGAATTGCCCGAGATGAGGCCGGCGATATAGACCGCCAGGAAGCCAGAGCCGCCAATGGCGCCGGCGGCGGCAAAGACCATCAACGACAAGGTCAGCACGAAGATCGGCAGCAGGCCATGGTCGAGATTGAGCCGGTCGACGAGACGCACGATGGCGAGGCCGCCGAGCACGCCGACGACAGCGCCAAGGCCCATGTTGAGGAGGAAGCCGAGGAAAAGGCTGGTGACCAGGACGTTGGTCTCGGGATTGGCATGAGCGGCGATGATCTCGACCAGCGTGATGGTCAGGAAGATGGCGATGGGGTCATTGGTGCCGGATTCCACCTCGAGCGTCGAGCGCACGCGTTCGCGCAGATTGATCTCGCCGGCACGCAGCAGGAAGAACACGGCGGCCGCATCGGTGGAGGCGACGGCGGCGCCGAGCAGGAAGGATTCCAGCCAGGTGAGGTCGAGCAGATAGTGGGCGGCGGCGCCGAACAGGCCGGTGGTCAGAATTACGCCGAAGGTCGCCAGCGACAACGCCGGGCCGGCTGCCTGCCGCAAGGCGTTGAGCGGCGTGCCGAAGCCGGAATCGAACAGGATGACGGCCAGCGCCAGTGAGCCGGCAAAATAGGCGATGCGGGCATTGTCGAACTGGATGCCGAGACCGTCGGTGCCGGTGGCGAGGCCAATGCAGAGGAACAGGAGCAGAAGAGGGGCGCCGAAGCGGAAGGCGATCAGGCTCGAAAACGCGGCGGCGACGACAAGCGCTGTGCCGACCAGCGTGACGAGATAGATCGCATGCTCCATCCTGAAATCAGCCCCTCAAATTTGTCTGTCTCCTGCTTTGCGAGAGAGTGGGGCGAAGACGTGACCAGTGCAAGGCGGCAGGGTGGCTTTTTGGTCTATGCCGCTGATTTTCGGATGTTTTGGCGCCCGGGACACAATTTGGGAAGGCGCAAGCTGCGCTCATGAAAAACGCCCGGGCAAAGCCGGGCGTTCCAAGTCTCGAAAAGAGGGCTTTGTGATCAGGCGATGGTCTTGCCGAAGGCGACCGATGTGTCGCCCATGCGGTTGGAGAAACCCCATTCATTGTCGTACCAGGAGAGCAC
>NZ_RZPB01000107.1:0-12097 GCF_003998535.1 Mesorhizobium sp. M7A.F.Ca.AU.002.02.1.1
GTTCCGTACCCCGCACCATCGGCGCCCATGCGATCCTGTTGACCTACACGGTGATCGCGCTGTTTCCGGTGATCCTGGTGATCATGAACTCGTTCAAGTCCCGCGCCGGCATCTTCGGCGCGCCGCTGACGCCGCCGACGCCCAAAACCTTCGACCTGATCGGCTACACCACCGTCATCGGCCAGGGCGACTTCATCCACTATTTCCAGAACAGCCTCGTCGTCACCGTCGCCTCCCTGTTCCTCGTGCTCCTGTTCGGCGCCATGGCGGCGTTCGCGCTGTCGGAATACCGCTTCCGCGGCAACTCGCTGATGGGCCTCTATCTGGCGCTCGGCATCATGATCCCGATCCGGCTGGGCACCGTCGCCATCCTGCAATTGATGGTGGCGAGCGGGCTGGTCAACACGCTGACGGCGCTGATCCTGGTCTACACCGCGCAAGGCCTGCCGCTTGCCGTGTTCATCCTGTCGGAGTTCATGAAGCAGGTGTCCGACGATCTGAAGAATGCCGGCCGCATCGACGGCCTGTCGGAATACACCATCTTCTTCCGCCTGGTGCTGCCGCTGGTCAGGCCCTCGATGGCAACCGTCGCCGTCTTCACCATGATCCCGATCTGGAATGACCTGTGGTTCCCGCTGATCCTGGCGCCGTCGGAAGAAACCAAGACGGTGACGCTCGGCGCGCAGCTCTTCCTCGGCCAGTTCGTCACCAACTGGAACGCTATCCTGGCGGCGCTGTCGCTGGCGATCATGCCGGTGCTGATCCTCTACGTCATCTTCTCGCGGCAGTTGATCCGCGGCATTACTTCCGGAGCGGTGAAGTGAGCGGCGGGGAAGAAGCTATCGTACAGGCCCTCGTCGAGACAGCGAGCCACTATGGATTCCGGGGCGTTCGCGCCAAAAATTTCTACCGAGAGTGGCCGGAGACGATCTGTGTGCTGAACCTTCAGAAGTCTTCCTGGGGTCCGCAATTCTATATCAACGCTGCTGTCTGGTTTGCACGGCTTGGGCCGGAGCGCCGGCCGAAGGAATACAATTGTCACATTCGTTGGCGCGTCAATTCCCAGATGGAAGACGAGCAGTCGAAAGCGTTCGAGCAGGCGCTCAACCTTGAGCATCCCTTGCCTGATGATCAGAGGCTTTCACTGATCAAGGACGGAGTTGATGCCTATGGCTTTCGACTTTTGTCCCGGTGTGACAGCGAAGAAGCAGCCCTGCGGGTCGCAGATGAATGTGAGCCACAGGTGATGGTGGCTCTCGCAGCCCGCAGTCAAGAAAAGGCGAATTGAAATGGCCCAACCCCTGCGTGTCGTCGTCGCCGGCCTCGGCAATATGGGCCGCAGCCATGCGCTGGCCTACCATACCAATCCAGGTTTCCAGATCGCGGCGCTGATCAATCGCTCCGACGTGCCGCTGCCGGACGGGCTGTCGGGTTACGGCATCAGGCGCTCCTTCGACGAGGCATTGCGTGACGAAAAGCCCGATGTCGCCTGCATCGCCACCTATTCCGACAGCCATGCCGACTATGCGGTGAAGGCGTTCGAGGCCGGTTGCCACGTCTTCGTCGAAAAGCCGCTGGCAACGACGGTGGCCGATGCCAGGCGCGTCGTCGCGGCGGCCAAGGCCAACGGCAGGAAGCTGGTGATCGGCTACATCCTGCGCCATCACCCGTCCTGGATCAGGCTCATCGCCGAAGCGCGCAAGCTCGGCGGCCCCTACGTCTTCCGCATGAACCTCAACCAGCAATCCTCGGGCCATACCTGGGAGACGCACAAGCAGTTGATGCAGACGACCTCGCCGATCGTCGATTGCGGCGTGCACTATCTCGACGTCATGCTGCAGATCACCGATGCGAAGCCCGTGGAAGTGCGCGGCATGGGCGTGCGGCTGACCGACGAGGTCGCGCCCTCGATGTACAATTACGGCCACTTGCAGGTGCTGTTCGATGACGGTTCGGTCGGCTGGTATGAGGCCGGCTGGGGGCCGATGATTTCGGAAACCGCCTTCTTCGTGAAGGACGTCATCTCGCCCAATGGCTGCGTGTCGATCGTCATGAAGGAAGGTGTGAAGTCCGATGACATCGACACCCACACCAAGACCTCGACCATCCGCCTGCACAATGCGGCGACCGGCGCGGACGGCAAGTTCGCCAAGCCAGACGAGATGTTGTCGATGGAGGGCGAACCCGGCCATCAGGACCTCTGCGACCTCGAACAGGCCTTCGTGCTGAAGGCAATCCGCGAGGATCTCGATCTCACCAAACATATGGACGACGCGGTCAAATCGCTCGCCGTCTGCCTTGCCGCCGACGAGAGCGTGCGCAGTGGCGCCGCCGTCAAACTCTAGAACAGGGACGAAGCCGTGGGCTCGCTGAACATCGAGAACGTGAAGAAGGCCTTTGGGCCGGTCGAGGTGCTGAAGGGCATCAACCTCGAAGTGAACGACGGCGAGTTCGTCGTTTTCGTCGGGCCGTCCGGCTGCGGCAAGTCGACCCTGCTCAGGGTCATCGCCGGACTGGAGGATTCGACCTCGGGCCGCGTCGTCATCGATGGCGCGGACGTTTCGGCCACGCCGCCGGCCAAGCGCGGCATCGCCATGGTGTTCCAGACCTATGCGCTCTATCCGCATCTGACGGTGAAGAACAATATGGGCCTCGGCCTCAAGCAGGCCGGCACGCCGACCCCGGAGATCGAGCGCCGCATCGGCATCGCCTCGTCGATGCTGTCGCTGGAGCCCTATCTCGAAAGGCGGCCGGCCGAACTCTCCGGCGGCCAGCGTCAGCGCGTCGCCATCGGCCGCGCCGTGGTGCGCGAGCCGAAGCTGTTTCTGTTCGACGAGCCGCTGTCGAACCTCGATGCCGCGCTGCGTGTCAACACGCGGCTCGAGATCGCGCAATTGCACCGCCGGCTGAAGGCGACGATGATCTACGTCACCCACGACCAGGTCGAGGCGATGACCCTGGCCGACAAGATCGTGGTGCTCAACGCAGGGAAAATCGAGCAGATCGGTGGCCCGATGGAGCTCTACAATTCGCCGGCAAATGAGTTCGTCGCCGGCTTCATCGGCTCACCGAAGATGAATTTCGTCGACGGCGCCCGTCTCGGCGAAACCGCCAGGACCATCGGCGTGCGGCCGGAACATCTGACCGTCGATCCGAAATCCGGCTCCTGGAAGGGAACGGTGGTGCACGCCGAGCATCTCGGCGCCGACACCAACCTCTATCTCGACTGCGAGAAGGCCGGGCTGATCACCGTGCGGATTTTTGGTGTTTACGATGCCGAGCCGGGTGCCACGCTGTATGCGACGCCGGATCCGGCGAAGACGTATCGGTTTGGTGCGGATGGGAAGGTGCTGAAGTAGATACGCCGGCGCAGCCCCCTCACCCAGCCTCCGCTTCGCTCGGCTGACCTCTCCCCGAGGGGAGAGGAGATTGTCAGCGCCGACGCCAGTCTCTTCTCCCCAGCGGGGAGAAGGTGGCCGCGAAGCGGCCGGATGAGGGGGCAGCGCCGACCCCGAAATGTACTGCCTAAACGTCCGCCTTGAACGTCTGCTTCTGCTGCCCCAGGCCTTCAATGCCCAGTTCAACCACATCGCCGGCCTTCAAGAACACCGGCGGCTTCATGCCCAGCCCGACGCCGGGCGGCGTGCCGGTGGAGATGATGTCGCCGGGGTGCAGCGACATGAACTGGCTGAGATAGGAAACCAGATACTTGACGCCATAGACCATGGTCTTGGTCGAGCCGTTCTGCATCGTCTTGCCGTTGACGGTCAGCCACATTTTGAGGTTCTGCGGGTCGGCCACTTCGTCTTTGGTCACCAGCCATGGGCCGGTCGGGCCGAAGGTGTCGCAGCTCTTGCCCTTGGTCCACTGGCCCTGGCGCTCGGCCTGGAAGGCGCGTTCGGAGACGTCGTGGGCAACGCTATAGCCGGCAACATAGTCGAGCGCATCGGCCTCGCTGACATATTTGGCGGTTTTGCCGATGACCACGGCCAGCTCGACTTCCCAGTCGGTCTTCTCCGAGCCGCGGGGGATCAGCACGTCGTCATCCGGCCCGACAATGGCCGAGCTTGCCTTCATGAAGATGATCGGCTCCGGCGGCACGGTGGCGCCGGTCTCGGCGGCGTGGTCGGAATAGTTCAGGCCGATGCAGATGAACTTGCCCGTGCCGGCAACGCAGGCGCCGAGGCGCGGGCTGCCGGAAACCGCCGGCAGCGACTTCGGATCTAGCTTGGCGAGTGCTGCCAGCGATGCCGGATCGAGTGCCTTGCCGCCGATATCGGTGACGTGAGCGGAGAGATCACGGATCGTTCCATCCGCATCGAGCAGGCCGGGACGTTCGCTTCCCACCTCGCCATAGCGCAGCAGTTTCATCTAAATCCTTCTCCTGATTGCGGCCTCGCGGCCTTTTGCAAACTTTCCGCCAAGGCGATTGCTCCTTCAAGGAACCGGCGGACCGTACTCACCGACCTGACTACGGACAAGCGCGATCGCCATACAAGATAGCCGGCGCGCGGGATTTTCAGACTGTTCGATCCCCTGTTGAACGCCGGCAACGGGCCAGATCGTCCGGCCCACGCAAGATTCCGCAGTCAGATCGACCAGCCGCCGTCGATATTGTAGGCCTGCCCGGACGTGTACGTGGCGCCGGCCAGGTAGACGGCCAGATCGGCGATTTCCTCCGGCGTGCCGAGCCGGCCCATCGGCTGGCGGGCGATGAAGGCGGCGCGGGCGGCATCATAGTCGCCTTGCGCGTGCATGCGGTCCTGCAGCGACGGGCTCTCGACCGTGCCGGGGCAGATGGCGTTGCAGCGTATGCCCTTGCCGACATAGTCGGCGGCTATCGCCTTGGTCAGGCCGATGACCGCGGCCTTGGTCAGGCCATAGACGAAGCGGTTGGGCACGCCCTTGGTGGAACTGGCCAGCGAGGCCATGTTGATGATCGATCCGTCGCCGCGTTCCAGCATGCCGGGCAGCACGGCCCGGCTGGTGCGGATCATGGCGCGGACATTGAGGTTCAGCGCGAAATCGAGGTCGCCGTCCTTCATCTCCAGGATCGAGCCCGAATGGACGAAACCGGCGCAATTGAACAGCACGTCGACGACACCGATCTCGGCAAAGGCGGCGTTGACGGCTTCGTCGTTGAGCACGTCCAGCTTGCGGGTCTTGATCCCTGGCGTCTTGGCGAGTTCCGCCAGCAGCGTCTCGTTGATGTCGGTGGCGTAGACGATGGCGCCGGCTTTTGCGAAGGCCAGTGCGCTCGCCTTGCCGATCCCTTGCGCCGCTGCCGTGACGACAACGACCTTGCCTGCCAGATCCGCCATGCTGTTCTCCTCGTCCGCTGGGATAGTCCGGGTCTACCTGCGGCTGGCCAAGGCGTCATGTGCCAGTCACGCGTGATCGTGCAGCCTGCGCCGTTGACCGTTCACTGATAAAGATGTTTTTTCTCGTTAAAGAACATCTGTCCGGGCGTCAAGCCCGAACACGATCTGAACAGTACCGGCAGGCCATCAATCGCCGTAAGGCACCCAGACATTCTTGACCTCGACGGCGCGGCGTAGGAAGGCGTCGCCGGCGGCTTGGTCGGATGCCCAGTCGATGCCGCGGCCATTGCCGCTCCAGACGCGCTTGAGGTTGCCGATGGACTCGGCTTCCGCCTTGGCGCAGGTCTCGGCATCGGCGAACACCCAAAGCCCGTCGACATCGTCATGCTTGGCCAGCACGCCGGCGAGTTCGGCGCTGCGACCGGTGACGATGTTGATGGCGCCTGAGGGAATGTCGGAATATTCGATGACCTGGTAAAGATCGGTCGCCAGCAGCGGGTAGCGCTCCGACGGCACTGCGACCACGGTGTTGCCCATCGCAAGTGCGGGTGCAATCAGCGAGATCAGGCCGAGCAGCGGCGAGGCATCCGGCGCGACGATGCCGACGACGCCGACCGGCTCGTGCAGCGCCAATGTCACGGCACGCGCGGGCGGTTGGTGCACGCGGCCCTCGAATTTGTCGGCCAGACCGGCATAGAGGAACAGCCGCTCGATGGATTGTTCTACCTCTTCCCGCGCGGCCTTGGGCGTGGCGCCGGTCAATTCGGTGAGACGGGCGGCGAACTCGCCGGCGCGGCCGGAAAGGTTCTCGGCCAGATAATAGAGCACCTGGGACCTGTTATAGGCGGTCGCCTCCGGCCAGGCCTTGGCACCGCGGGCGGCGGAGACGGCATCGCGGATATCCTTGCGGCTACCGAGCCCAACTTCGCCGGCAAGCTTGCCTTTGGCGGTGGCGATGGCGAGCGAATAATTGCCGTCCGGCCGTACCTGCTTGCCGCCGATGAACAGCTTTGCCGTACGGTCGATTGCCGCGCCGTCGGCCTGCTCGACCGGTTGCGCCGACATCGTCGCCGGCTTGATGACCGGGCCGAGCGGCAATTTTGCCGTGAGATATTCGAACATACCCTCGCGCCCGCCCTCACGACCGAAACCACTCTCGCGGTAGCCGCCGAAGCCACAGGCGGCGTCGAACATGTTGGTGCCGTTGACCCAGACCACGCCGGCCTTCAATTGCGGCGCGACGTGCAGGGCAAGGTTGACGTTCTCGCTCCACACCGAGGCGGCGAGGCCATAGCGCGTGTTGTTGGCGAGCTCGATCGCTTCCTCGGTGTTGCGGAAGGTCATGGTCGCCAGAACAGGGCCGAACACCTCTTCTTGCGCCAATATGTTAGCTGGCGAAACACCTGTGGCGAGCGTCGGCAGATGGTAGTAGCCGGAGGACGGCAGCCCGGCATCCGGCTGCCAGCAAACAGCGCCCTGTCTGGCGCCTTCGGCAACCAGGCCCTTGACGCGCTCGAGCTGGGTCAGATCGACCAGCGGGCCGATATCGGTGTTCTTGTCGAGCGGGCTGCCGACGCGCAGCCGGCTCATCCGCGTCTTGACCTTGGCGATCAGGGCGTCGGCTATGCCTTCCTGCACCAGGAGCCGCGAACCGGCGCAGCAGACCTGGCCCTGGTTGAACCAGATGCCGTCGACCAGGCCTTCGACGGCGCTGTCGAGATCGGCATCCTCGAAGACGATGAAAGCCGATTTGCCGCCGAGCTCCAGCGACAGTTTCTTGCCCGAGCCGGCGGTGGCCTTGCGGATGATCTTGCCGACCTCGGAAGAGCCGGTAAAGGCGATCTTCTGGACGCCGGGATGGTTGACGATGGCGACGCCGGCCTCAGGGCCGCCCTGGACGATGTTGACGACGCCCTTCGGCACGCCGGCACGCTCGCAAATCTCGGCGAACAGGATGGCGGTCAGCGGCGTGAACTCGGCCGGCTTCAGCACCACGGTGCAGCCGGCGGCGAGCGCCGGCGCGATCTTCCAGGCCAGCATCAGCAACGGAAAGTTCCACGGGATGATCTGGCCGACGACGCCGACACCCCTATGGCCGGGGAAATCCCTGTCCAGCGCCTGCGCCCAGCCGGCATGGTGGATGAAATGGCGGATCGCCAGCGGCACGTCGATATCGCGGCTTTCGCGGATCGGCTTGCCGTTGTCGATAGTCTCAAGCACCGCGAACAGGCGCTGATGCCGCTGCATGGCGCGGCCGATGGCATAGAGTACTTTGGCACGCTGATAGCCTGAGGCTGCCGACCACTTCGGCAGCGCCTTGGCGGCGGCCGCAACCGCCGCGTCGATATCGGCGGCATTGGCGTCCGAGACCTCGGCCAGCAGCTTGCCGGAAGACGGCTCGCTGGTCTCGAAGGTCTTGCCGCCGGCAGCGGCTTTCCAGTCGCCGCCGATGAACAGCGCCTTGCCGAAATCGCGCGCGGCAAGCCAGGCGTCGGCCTCGTTGCGGGCCTCCGGTGCCGGGCCGTATTCCATGGCGTGATAGCGATCGAGAATGTTCATCAGGTGCCTCCTTCACCCTCCCGCCTGGGAGGGTCGATCGGCAAAAGCCGATCGGGGTGGGGGTAAAGGCTTACGCCATCGCGTGGCGATGATTGGCCGAATAATGTCCGGTCAGATGATGCTCGAGCTGGCGCTCGATGTCGGTCAAGAGGCTCGACGCGCCGAAGCGGAACAGGTCCGGCTCCAGCCATGGCCGGCCGAGCTCTTCCTTCATCAGCACCAGCCAGTCGAGCGAGGCCTTGGCCGTGGAAATGCCGCCGGCCGGCTTGAAGCCGATGAGATAGCCGGTTTCCTCGAAATAGGCCCTGATGGCACGCACCATGGCGAGGCCGACGGGCAGCGTCGCGTTGACGCTTTCCTTGCCGGTCGAGGTCTTGATGAAATCGGCGCCCGCCATCATCGCCACCATCGAGGCCAGCATGACATTGCGCAGCGTGGCGAGGTCGCCGGTGCCGAGGATGACCTTCAGATGCGCATCACCGCAGGCGGCGCGCATCGAGACGATCTCATTGTAAAGCTCCCGCCACTTGGCGCCGAACACCAGGCCGCGCGGGATGACGACGTCGATCTCGTCGGCGCCGTCACGGACCGAGGCCTCGATCTCCTGCAGACGGGTCGACAGCGGCGCCAGGCCATGCGGAAAGGCGGTGGAGACGGCGGCGACATGGATGCCAGTGCCGCGCACCGCATCGACGGCGGTGGCAACGAAGGGGTGGTAGACGCAGACGGCGGCCGGGCGGATGATTTCACCTGATATGCCGAGGCCCTCGACAATGTCGCGGCGGAACGGGTTGATCGCCTTGGCGCAGAGCCGGCGCACGCGCTCCTCGGTGTCGTTGGAATTCAGCGTCGTCAAATCCATGCAGGCGACGGCGCGCAGCAGCCAGGCGGCCTGGTTGTCGGCCTTGATCGAGCGCCGCTTGGTCAGGCTGGCGACGCGCCGTTCCAGCGCCGAGCGATTGACGCTGCGCACCGATTCCATGAAGCCAAGGTCGAGCTTCATGCCGGGGTTGCGCGCAATGCGATGATCGTGCGGGACGGCTGTATTGGCGGCGGCACGCGCCGGCAGCGGCGTCACCTTGGACGGGCCGACATCGGCTTCGCGGATTGTGCTGCTCATCTCCTGCCCTTTCATTCAGCGACGTATGCCGAAGATAGCCCGTGAAGCCGTACTTCACGAGTCCTGCGGGCGGTCATAACCGAAAAAGGCGGCGAAAGCAGCAGTTTTTGACCGTGCGGTCAAAAACGTAGACTTCGAGATGTTGGTGCGGCTCAGCCGACGAAGGCGCGCTCGACGACAAAAGTCGCCGGATGGCTCAGCGAGCCTTCCTCGAAGCCGAGACTTTCGGCCAGTTCCTTGACGTCCTTCAGCATATGCATCGAGCCGCAGATCATGATCCGGTCGGTTTCCGGGTTGAGCTTGTCGATGCCGAGATCGCTGTAGAACTTGCCGGAGCCGATCAGCGCGGTGATGCGGCCCATGCGTGCCGATTCCTCGCGGGTCGTCGAATTGTAGAGCGTGACGCGCCCAGTGGTCAGTTCACCGATCAGCGGGTCGCTTTCAAGTGCTGCGACCAGCTCCTGGCCATAGGTCATCTCGGCATTGTCGCGGCAGGTATGGGTCAGGATCAGTTGATCGAATTTTTCGTAGGTGTCGGGGTCGCGCAGCAGGCTGGCGAAGGGCGCGATGCCGGTGCCGGTCGAGATCATGAACAGCCGCTTGGCCGGCGTCAATGCGTCGACCACCAGCGTGCCCGTCGACTTCTGGCGCATGATGACGGTGTCGCCGACCTGGATCTTCTGCAGCTCCGAAGTCAGCGGGCCGTCCGGCACCTTGATCGAGAAGAATTCCAGCTCTTCGTCCCAGGCCGGGCTCGCCACCGAATAGGCGCGGTACACCGGCTTCTCTGCATTGGGCAGGCCGATCATGACGAACTCGCCGGAGCGGAAGCGCAGCGACTGCGGACGGGTGATGCGGAACGAGAACAGCCGGTCGGTGTAGTGCTTCACCGAGACCACGGTTTCGGCATAGACATTGGCCGGAATCGGGAACTGCAGCGGTCGGGCGCCGACGGTGTTGAGAGCGGATGTGGTGTTCATCAAATCCAACCTTCTGGCCCAGCTCACGGACGCGGGCGCCAAACCTTCACCTGCGCGCCCGGACCATTCAGGTCCCGGCGTGCTGTTCGCACACTCCAAAGCGGCAAGCTCTTGTGTCCGGAATTTATTAGTATACAAACGATATTTGCGTCAAGATGCTCCCTTAAAACAGCTTTCCAAACTGACGCATATCCGTAGTCCGCGCATTTCGGGTTTCGACGATGGAAGAGAATATTTCGGCGCAAGCGCGCGATCCCCAGGGAAATGTCGTTGCCGGTATCGATGTCGGCGGCACCTTCACCGACCTGCTCCTGATCGACGGAAGCGATGGCGGCAGGGTGTATCTGGCCAAGACGCCGACCACGGTCGACAACCAGGCCTTCGGTGTCGTTTCGGCACTCGGCGCCACCGGATTTCCGATCGACGGCATCGACCTCATCGTGCATGGCACGACCACCACCACCAATGCGGTGCTCGAACGCCGGCTGGCGAAAACCGGCATGATCACCACGCGCGGTTTTCGCGACGTGATCGAGCTTGGCCGGCGCACGCGGCCGCAGGCCTATGGCATGACCGGCAGCTTCGTGCCGATCATCCCGCGCAATCTCAGGCTCGAAGTGTCGGAGCGCGTCGAGGCGTCGGGTGAGATACGCACACCGCTCGACGAGGCCGAAATGCGCGAGGCGGTGCAGACGCTGATCGCGGCCGGTTGCGAATCCCTCGTCATCCATTTCCTGCATTCCTACGCCAATCCGGCGCACGAGCGGCGCGCCACCGAAATTGCCGCCGAGCTCTGGCCGAACGGCTACATCACGGCAGGCCATGCGCTGCTGTCGGAGGCGCGCGAGTTCGAGCGCGGCGTCACCGCTTCGGTCAACGCCTCGGTGCAGCCGATCCTCGAGCGTTATGTCGAGCGGCTGCGCAAGGAACTGGCTGCAAAAGGCTATGCCCGCGACTTCCTGATCATGAACGGCAATGGCGGCATGATCTCGGCCCGCTTCGTCACACGTGAATCGGCCAAGACTGTCATGTCCGGTCCGGCCTCGGGCGTCATCGCCGCCGCCTACACCGGAAAACGTGCCGGCTTCGAAAACCTCGTCACCTACGACATGGGCGGCACTTCGACCGACGTGGCGCTGATCCGCAATGCCGAGCCGGCTGTCTCGAACGAGATCGAGATCGAATATGCCATGCCGATCCATGTGCCGATGGTGGCGGTGCACACGGTCGGCGCCGGCGGCGGCTCGATCGCCCGCGTCGACGCGGCCGGCCTGATCCAGATCGGCCCGGAAAGCGCCGGCGCCAACCCCGGCCCGATCTGCTACGGGCGCGGCGGCCTCGATCCGACCATCACCGACGCCAATCTGGTGCTCGGCCGGCTGGCGCCGAAGAAGCTGCTGGCAGTCGAAAACCCGGTCACATCAGAGCGCGTCACCGGCATCTTCGAGGAGAAAATCGGCAAGCCGACCGGCCTGTCCGGCGTCGAGGCGGCGGGCGCGGTGCTGCGGCTCGGCAACATGAAGATGGCCGGCGCCATCCGCATGGTGTCGGTGTCACGCGGTCATGACCCCCGCGATTTCGCGCTGTTCGCCTTTGGCGGCGCCGGGCCGCTGCATGCGACTGCCCTGGCGCGCGAACTCGGCCTGCCCAAGGTGCTGGTGCCGGCGCGTCCAGGCATCACCAACGCGCTCGGCTGCGTCGTTGCCGACCTGCGCCACGACTTCGTCAACACCATCAACCAGCCGGTGTCGGTGCTCGACGAAACGCGCCTTCATGGGGTATTGGAACGGCACCGAAACGAAGGCGAGGAGCTGATCGGCAAGGAAGCGGTAAAGCCGGAGACGATCCGCGTCACCCACTCCGCCGACATGCAGTTCGTCGGCCAGACCCACATCATCAACGTGGCGCTGCCGTCCTCCTCGGTGACCCGGGCAACGCTGCAGCAGCTTTTCGAAAAGGCCTATTTCGCCCGCTTCAAGGTCGAGCTGCCGGAAATCCGAGCCAATCTCGTCAATCTCAATACATCGGTCACCGGCGTGCGTCTGGCGATCGATCTGTCGCGCCTGATCGATCCGGCGGGGCGCGCAGCAACGCTGGACGAGGCGCGGCGCGAAATC
>NZ_RZPB01001080.1:0-1588 GCF_003998535.1 Mesorhizobium sp. M7A.F.Ca.AU.002.02.1.1
TCTCGAGCCGGACCCGTCCTTCCACGGCCATTTCAATGTGTTGCGCGGCTACGTCGCGCCGCTCGACACGGCCGGCGTCAAGATCGTCGGCGACTATGTCGACAATTACCTGCATGGCCTGCCTTCCGAATTCGGCATCCTCAACCTGTTCGACCCGCGCACCGGCGCGCCGCGCGCCATCCTCGACGCCACCGTCATCACCGACATGCGAACCGGCGCCGTCACCGCCATCGGCGCCAGGCATCTGGCGCGCAAGAATTCCAAGGTGCTGGCCCATATCGGCGCGCGCGGCACCGCCTACTGGAATGTGCGCCTGCTCGACCATCTCTTCGACTTCGACGAGATTCGCGTCCATTCGCGCCGCCCGGAAAGCCGCGACGGTTTTGCCGCCGAACTCTCCGCCGATCTCGGCAAGACGGTCACAGCGGTGGCCGACTGGAAAAGCTGCATCGAGGGCGCCGACATCGTCGTCGAGGCCTCGCGGCTGCCGGAGCCGCAGCCGCTGCTGAGGACCGAATGGATCAAACGGGGCGCACTGGTCGTGCCCTATGGCACGATGAGCGCGGTCGAACTGTCGTTGACCGACATCATGCAGAAAATGGTCGTCGACGATTGGGGCCAGTGCAAGGGCGGCAAGTTCGGCTCGCTACGCGCCCATGTCGAGACCGGGCGGCTGAGCGAGCAGACGCTGCATGCCGAGCTCGGCCAGATCGCCGCCGGCCTGAAAGTTGGGCGCGAAAGCGACGACGAAACGATCCTGTTCTGGCATCGTGGCCTGTCGCTGTCTGATATCGCATTGGGCAAGGCGATGCTGGCCAAGGCGCAGGCGCAAGGCATCGGCCAGAGACTGCGCTTCGCATGAGCGCGCTCGTCCTCACCGGAACCGGCGTCGGCGTTGGCGATGTCGCTGCGGTCGCCCGCGATGGGCGCAAGGTGGAGATCGGACCCGATGTCATCGGCAGGCTGGAGAAGGCACGAAAAGTGCTCGACCAGGCTGCAGCGTCCAGCCAGCAGATCTATGGCTTGAACACCGGGCTCGGCGCCAATCTCGGCACTGCTGTAGAGGGCGATGCCGGAGCCTTCCAGCGCCAGTTGCTGGAGGGACGCAGCGGCGCCGTCGGCGAAGGATTGCCGGTCGATGCCGTGCGGGCAAGCATGGCCGCGCGTGCAGCGATGCTGTCGGTTGGCGGATCCGGCCTTTCGTCTTCCGTCTTCGTTGCTTTGCTCGACGCGCTCAATGCCGGCGTCCATCCCGTCATGCCCTCGCTCGGTTCGATCGGAGCCGGCGACCTGGTGCTGATGACGGCACTCGCCCGCATGCTCACCGGCGAAGGCGAAGCCGACTATCAGGGCCGTCGCATACCGGCGGCCAAGGCGCTGATGATGGCGCGCCTCGCCCCGATCAGCCTGGCGCCCAAGGACGGGCTATCGCTGATCAACGCATCGGCGGTTTCCGCCGGCAGCGGCGCACTTGCGGTGACGGATGCCCTCACTGCCCTGGCCCAGCAACAGCATGCCGGGGCTCTGACCATGGAAGGTTTTGGTGCCAACCGCACCATCCTCGACCCGCGCCTGCATATGGCGCGCC
>NZ_RZPB01001081.1:0-1584 GCF_003998535.1 Mesorhizobium sp. M7A.F.Ca.AU.002.02.1.1
GGTCGTTGAAGCCTGCCTCGAAGGCGATCGCCGTGATGCTGCGTCCGGCATGACGAGGATTGCTGAGCATCCGATGCGCGCGCAACAGGCGCTGGCACAGCATGAAATCCGACAGCGACGTGCCTTCGCTCTCGAACAGTTTTCTGATGTAGCGGGCCGAAAGGCGGTGACGGCGGGCGATGTCTTCGGCCGACAGGTCGCCGCCATGGGCTGTTATTTCGGCCTTGATGGCACGCAGCCGCGCCACGCGCACGCCTCGGCCCCGGGCGATTTCTGCCGCGTCTCGGGTGGCACCCATGGCCAGAGCGACGAGATCGAAAATATGCGTCGTCGCCAGATGCCAGGCCTCCGGGGTCAGCACGTCGCCGGCATCCTGGATCGACCTGACATAGTCGAGCAGCAGCCGCATCGCCCCGCCGGAGGTTGGCAGCGGCTGCATCAGCGCCGGCGCCGGGTCGCCGATCAGCGGTGACAGTGCCTTGAGCGAGAAGCTCATATTGACGAAGCGAAGACCGCCTGGCTGGATGACATTGAGGCCGACCTCCTCGCCGCTCATCATCAGCGCCTGGCCGTTGCCGACCGGCTCCTCGCGGCCGCGATGCTTCATCACGCTTGCGCCATCGAGGGCGACCAGGAGGACGAGATCGTCGCTGTCGATCAGCGACGTCGAATGATGGACGCGGAATTCCGAACACGTGCCCGTGGCGATGCCGAGGCCAGGCAACGCGCGCACCTGCATATCGACATGCGTCGGGCCGAGTGGATCGAGATCGACCTTGAGCACCGTGCGGCCATAGACCTCGCGCATGACCTCGACGCGATCCCGCTCCGGAAGCGCGTCCGTCATCAGTCGGAACGAGGCGGTTGGCCCCATCGTCGCCGTCACCGGCATCCCCCATGCCTCAGGTCAATCAGAAGCGGCGTGATATGCGCCGCGCCTCCGAAAACGTCAATACAGGGCCGTTTGGGCCGTTTTTAGGGCCGCTGCGTCCAAGCTGCCCGCTTTTGCCGGACCTAGTTTGCAGCGCGTTTCCGATCAGGAAGCGCATCGCAAACAGCCACAAGGGGGTTCGATGTATCATTTGCAATTGTTCAGGACACTGTCGGGGCTCGCCTCGGCAGGCTTCAATCCACGCGTCTATCTGTTGTCCATCGCTCTCGGCGGAACCGTCGCCGACCATCGCGATCCGAAGCGGCCGTGTGGGGAGCGTCGGCCATGAGCGTCCGGCATACAGTCCTGGCGGCACCGGTCCTGTGCCTCGGCCTATCGGGCTGCGTCGGCATCAACCCGGTTTCTGCGGTCGTCGGCATGGCCGGCATGGCGGCGGCCAACTCCGCCGGCATGGCGCAATCGAGCGTCATCAGCCCGCAGGAGCAGGCGAAGTACGCCTCGATGTCCTGTGCGGATCTGCGGCAATTGATGGCAGGTTACGAAGAGGCGAAGAATCATGGGCCGTCGGTCAAGAAATACGGCGGCATGGCGCCGGCCGGCAAGACGGCGATCGTCAACAATGTCATCGGCACGCGGCTTGTCTATCTCCGGCAGCTTGTTGCGAGCAAAGGATGTTGAGGGCCTCGTCACAC
>NZ_RZPB01001082.1:0-1583 GCF_003998535.1 Mesorhizobium sp. M7A.F.Ca.AU.002.02.1.1
CCCAAGACCAATGCCGTCGGCTCGCTGGTCTTCGCCGTCTCCATCGTGCTGGTGGTGTTTTTTGAACTGACATTGCTTCGGAGAAAGCCGGCATGAGCGCGCCCCTCGTCGACATCAGCAGTGTCTCGCATCGCTTCGGCCAGCACACCGTGCTGAAGGATGTCTCGCTGCAGATCGAGCCCGGCAGCTACACGATCCTGCTCGGGCCGTCCGGCTCCGGCAAGACGACGCTCTTGTCCATTCTGGGCGGCTTCGTCACCCCCAGCGAAGGCAAGGTGTTCATCCGTGGCGAGGATTGCACGTCGGTGCCGCCGGCCAAGCGCCCGACGACGACGGTGTTCCAGGACTATGCGCTGTTTCCGCATATGAGCGTCGGCAGCAATGTCGGCTTCGGCCTGCGCATGCAGGGCGTCGACGGCGCGACACGCGCCGCAAAGGCGCGCGAGGCGCTGGCGCTGGTCGGTCTCGCCTCTGCCTTCGACAAGAAGCCGCATCAGCTCTCCGGCGGCCAACGGCAGCGCGTGGCGCTGGCGCGGGCGCTGGTGATCGAGCCGGCGGTGCTGTTGCTCGACGAGCCGCTCGGCGCCCTCGACCTCAAACTTCGCCGGCAGATGCAGGATGAATTGAAGGCGATCCAGAAGCGCGTCGGCACCGCCTTTATCCATGTCACGCACGACCAGGAAGAGGCGATGGCGCTGGCCGACCATTGCGTGGTGATGAATGACGGGCGCATCGAGGACGAAGGTCCGCCAGAGCGCGTCTACGCACGGCCGGCGACGCGTTTTTCGGCGACCTTCATGGGCGAAAGCACGATCCTCGCCGGCACGGTCACGGAGGCGAAGGATAGGACAAGCACCGTCGCGACGCCGGTCGGGCCGGTCTCGCTGCCCGGCGCCTTGCCGGTCGGCTCTACCGTTGCGCTGGCCATACGGCCGGAGCATCTTGTCCTCGGCGAGGCGCGCGGCGGTGTCAGGCTTGGCACAGCCGAGGTGAGCGACGTGGTTTTCCAGGGCAGCTTCAAGCGCGTGCTCGCCGTTTCCGTCGAGGACCCTTCGCTCCACTTCATCGCCAAATTGCCCGCGACGGCGACCGTCCAGCCGGGCGACAGGGTCGCGATTTCCTGCGATACCGACCAGATCATCCTGCTGACGGACTGAACTTTCTGACGGATTGAAACATGGCAACGCTTGCGGTCATCGAGGCACCAGACTGGTACGAGACCATCCGCATGAGCGATGGCGTGACCTTGATCCACGAGCCTTGGATAAAACCGTTCTTCCGCTGCAACATGTGGCATGTGCGCGGCCGCGATCGTGACCTTCTGTTCGACACCGGGCTTGGCCATTTCAGCCTCAGGCGTCACGTGCCGTTGGTCAGCGAGCGCAAGCTGATTTGCGTCGCCAGCCACACGCATTTCGATCATATAGGCTGCCACCACGAATTTCCCGAACGGTGCGTGCACGCCGCCGAGGCCGGGATCCTCGCCGATCCGCGTAACGAGTGGACGGCAGCCGACACCTATGCGACCGACGAAATGTTCGATTGCCAGCCGCAAGGCTGGAACACGGCGCGCTACCGTATTC
>NZ_RZPB01001083.1:0-1576 GCF_003998535.1 Mesorhizobium sp. M7A.F.Ca.AU.002.02.1.1
GAGCTAGCCGAACCATGCTGAACGCGATGACAAAGGACGCTGCCGCACAAGACGCGACGGTTGATCTGCAGGCCGAGTTCGAGGCGTCCAACATCGACGAGGTGATGGACAAGCTCGACCGAGAACTCGTTGGCCTGAAGCCGGTCAAGACCCGCATCCGCGAGATCGCCGCCCTCCTCCTGGTCGACCGGCTTCGCCGCAGGTTCGGACTGACATCGGGCGCGCCGACGCTGCACATGAATTTCACGGGAAATCCTGGCACCGGAAAGACCACGGTGGCGCTGAGGATGGCCGAAATCCTGCATCGTCTGGGTTATGTCCGCGAAGGCCACATGGTCGCCGTGACTCGCGACGATCTCGTCGGCCAGTATGTGGGCCACACCGCGCCCAAGACCCGCGAGGTGATCAAGCGTGCCATGGGCGGCGTGCTTTTCATCGACGAGGCCTACTATCTCTACAAGCCAGAGAACGAACGCGACTACGGCCAGGAATCGATCGAAATCCTGCTGCAGTGCATGGAGAACAACCGTGACGATCTGGTTGTGATCCTTGCCGGCTACAAGAACAAGATGGACCGCTTCTTCGACAGCAATCCCGGCATGCGTTCGCGCATCGCCCACCACCTCGATTTCCCTGACTATGGCGTCAGCGAACTGAAATCGATCGCCGAGATTATGCTCGCGGAGCAGAATTATCGCCTCAGCGAGGCGGCGTCCCAGGCGCTCGAAGAGTATCTTCCGATCCGCATGAGGCTGCCGCATTTCTCCAACGCGCGTTCGGTTCGCAATGGGCTCGACCGGGCGCGGCTGCGGCAGGCCAACCGGCTTTTCGCATCGCGCAGCCGGGTGTTGACCAAGGCCGATCTTATCACCATCGAGGAATCCGACATTCGCGGCAGCCGCGTGTTCGCGGAAGGGAAACTGGAAGGCGAACCGGAGACGAAGATGCGCTGACACGACGAAGCGGCCGGCGCAGCGACCAACACCGCAGACAGAATTGGAGACGACGACCATGGTCACCGGGACAATCATCGCACCCTCCGTGCTTTCCGCGGATTTCTCGCGGCTCGGCGACGAGGTCGAAGCTGTCGTGCGGGCGGGTGCCGACTGGATCCATCTCGACGTGATGGACGGCCACTTCGTGCCCAACATCACCTTCGGTCCGCCGGTGATCAAGGCGATCCGCGACCGAACGGACAAAATCTTCGACTGCCATCTGATGATCGCGCCGGCCGACCCCTATCTGGCCGCCTTCGCCGACGCCGGTTGCGACATCATCACGGTGCATGCAGAGGCCGGGCCGCATCTCGATCGTTCCCTGCAGGCGATCAAAAATCTCGGCAAGAAGGCCGGCGTATCGCTGAATCCTTCGACGCCGGAGAGCGTCATCGAATATGTGCTCGACAGGCTCGATCTGGTGCTTCTGATGACGGTCAATCCAGGCTTCGGCGGCCAGGCCTTCATTTCCGCGGTCATCGAGAAGATCAGGCGAATCAAGGCATTGGTTGGCCACCGCCCGATTGACATCGACATCGATGGCGGCGTCACGGCCGAAACCGCCCCGATGGTCGCCGCCG
>NZ_RZPB01001084.1:0-1573 GCF_003998535.1 Mesorhizobium sp. M7A.F.Ca.AU.002.02.1.1
GTCGCTCAACGAGCCGGTCGATCTCGAAGAGGTCACGCGCATCTATCTGTCGCTGTCGCGGCTGTTGTCGGCTCATGTCGAAGCGAGCCAGCTGCTGTTTCGGCAACGCCAGGCCTTCTTCAACGCGGTCGACGTGGTCAAGACGCCCTTCATCATCGGCATCGCCGGTTCCGTCGCGGTCGGCAAATCGACCACCGCACGCGTGCTGAAGGAGCTTTTGGCGCGCTGGCCGTCGAGCCCCAAGGTCGATCTCATCACCACCGACGGCTTCCTGCTGCCCAACGAGGTCCTGCGCCGCGAGAACCTGATGGAGCGCAAGGGTTTTCCAGACAGTTACGATGTCGGCGCGCTGCTGCGCTTCCTGTCGGGCATCAAGTCGGCGCTGCCCGATGTCCGCGCGCCGGTCTATTCGCACCTCACCTATGACGTCATTCCCGGCGAGTTCGTCACCATCGACCGGCCCGACATATTGATCTTCGAAGGCATCAATGTCCTGCAGCCCGGCAAGCTGCCGCAGGACGGCAAGATCGTGCCTTTCCTGTCGGACTTCTTCGATTTCGCCATCTACATCGATGCCGACGAGAAGCTGATCCACAACTGGTACATTTCCCGCTTCATGCGGCTGCGTGAGACCGCCTTCCGCAATCCGGACTCCTTCTTTCACCGCTACTCGCAGCTGTCGGAGGGTTCGGCGCGCGCCATCGCCGAAGGCCTGTGGACCAACATCAATTTGAAGAATCTGCGCGAGAACATCCTGCCGACGCGGGCCCGCGCCGACTTGATCCTGCGCAAGGGCGCCGACCACCTGATCGAGGAAGTGGCGCTCAGGAAGCTGTGACGGCCGGCTTCGTCACCCGTCGCAATGTCAGATTGATCCGCCCACCGTTTTTCAGCAGCGCCGAGGTCGAGGGATAGATCCGATCGACGCCGTGAAAGCACAGCCGCCCCTCGCCGCCGAGCACCACGACATCACCGCTTTGCAGCCTGAACGACTTGGTGGCGCCATCACGCGTGGTCTGGCCAACCCGGAACAGGCAGTCGTCGCCGAGCGAGACGGAGACGACCGGCGCCGAAAAGTCGGCCTCGTCGCGGTCCTGATGCAGGCCCATCTTCGCATCCGCCGTGTAGAAATTGATCAGGCACGCTTCCGGCGGATGCGGATAGCCCGAGACCTCGCGCCACAGGTCGAGCAGCGCATCCGGAATTGGCGGCCAAGGCGCCCCGGTTAGCGGATGCGCCGGCTGGTAACGATAGCCGTGCTCCTTGTCGGTGACCCAGCCCAGCGGCCCGCAATTGGTCATGCGCACGCTCATCTCCTTGCCGGTGCGCGGCATGGCCGGCACGAACAGCGGCGCCTGCTGCACGATCCGTCTCACCTCGTCGACCAGTTCTTCCTGCACGGTGCGTGACAGGTAGGCCGGCATGTGGCGGACGCCTTTGGGCAGAACGAGCACGGATTCGATCGCCTCTTGGATGGTTCGGAACCGTAAAATGTCACGATCAAATGAAAACGGCGACCCGAAAGCCGCCGCTCTTGTCGAATTGGCAGTCGCCGATCAGGCGAGGTCGGGGA
>NZ_RZPB01001085.1:0-1572 GCF_003998535.1 Mesorhizobium sp. M7A.F.Ca.AU.002.02.1.1
CCATCGTGTCGACCCAGAGGTCCGAACCTTCCTTGGGAATGACGTATTTGATCTCCGGCTTTTCGGCGATGCCGTAATTGCACCAGCCGTCCCAGGCCTGCACCATCAGTGCCTCGCCGGACACCAGCTTGGAATAGAAGGTGGTGTCGTCATAGGCGAGCAGGGTCTTCTTGGCCGAGATCAGCAGATCCTTGACCTCGGCCATCTTGGCCGGGTCGGTTTCGTTGACCGAATAGCCCTTGTCGAGCTGGCCGGCGGCCAGCAGCCAGCGGTCGGTCGCCAGCATGGTGGTCTTGCCCTTCAATTCGTCGGAGGGCGCGAGCAGGTCGCTCCAGCTGGCCGGTGCGACCTTCATCAGATCCGAGCGATAGCAGAGGCCGGTGGTGCCCCAGGTGTAGGGCACCGAGAAGGCATTGCCGACATCGTGCGGCAGCTTGGCTGCTTCCGGATAGAGGTTGGCGAGGTTGGGGATCTTGGCGTGGTCGATCGGCTCGGTCAGGCCGAGCTTGTTCAGCACCTCGGCGAAGGGTGAGGAGACAAAGACCACGTCATAGCCCTTGCCGCCGGCGGCGATCAGCTTGCCCATGATCTCTTCATTGGTGGCATGCACCACCACTTCGCCCGAAACGCCGGTTGCGGTCTTGAAGGCGGCCATGGCGTCGGGTGCCATGTAGCCGTCCCAGTTGGAAATGACGAGGTCGGCAGCCGTCGCCGGCGCGGACAGCGCCAAGGCCAGGCCAAGTGCGATCGAAGATGTTTTCAGCGCACGGCGCCGCAGGCTGGTAGCGGTCATGACAGACTCCCATTCGGTTGATCGTCGAATTTCATTCGCCGGACCAACGCTTGCGACCCTTGCCGCTGCCTCGATCCTGTTCCCTCGGTCTTTTTCTCGCCGATTGTGCTGACAGTACTATTGCAGAAAAAAGTACGTCAATCCATAATTTGTCAAACGACCGAGGAAACTGGCCGATTGCGTCCGTTCGGGCGATCGGTCAAATCAATGCGGTCATCTCGTTTTCCGCTGGACCAGCCATGCAAGCCGCAGCCAGACGACCCCGCACCAACCATCTTGATCTGGCGCAGCGCATCCTGGATGTGGCGCGCCAGCGCGGCTTCGAGCCCGGTGCACGCTTGCCCGAGCAGCAGATCGCGTCGCTGTGCAATGTCTCGCGCACGCCGGTGCGGGCGGCACTCGGCCTGCTCGCGGAACGGGGCGTCGTGCGCTGGGAGGCGGAGTCCGGTTATCATCTGGCCATCGACCTCACCGCGCAGGCTTCGGTCGCCACGGAATTGCCCGCTGCCGAGGAGGACGAGTTGGCCGAGGCGATCCTGCGCGACCGCTCGGCGCGGCGACTGGACCAGACGGTGACCGTCGCGGGATTGATGCGGCGCTACAGTGCCGAGCGCAAGACGGTATTAAAAGCGTTGAACAAACTGACCGAAGAGAATCTGCTGGATCGTGCGCCTGGCCAGTCCTGGCTGTTTCGGCGCACGCCCGACGATCCGGAAGCGCAAGGCGACAGCTACGAGTTCCGCTTGCTGCTCGAGCCCGCGGCCATCCTGACGCCCGGC
>NZ_RZPB01001086.1:0-1569 GCF_003998535.1 Mesorhizobium sp. M7A.F.Ca.AU.002.02.1.1
GTTCACGACGCTGCATCCCGGCCTCGGCGTTGCCCGCATCGACGCGCGCGAATTCGTCATCGCCGACATTCCGGGCCTCATCGAAGGCGCGCATGAGGGCGTCGGCATCGGCGATCGCTTCCTTGGCCACGTCGAGCGCACGCGTGTGCTGCTGCATCTGGTTTCGGCGCAGGAGGAAAATCCGGGCAAGGCCTACAAGACCGTGCGAGCCGAGCTCGACGCCTATGGCCATGGCCTCACCGACAAGGTCGAGATCCTGGCGCTTTCCCAGGTCGACACGCTCGACGCCGATGCGCGCAAGAAGAAGGTCGCCTCGCTGAAACGCGCTGCCGGCCGCGCGCCGATGCTGTTGTCGGCGGTCACCGGCGAGGGCGTCGAGGCGGTGCAGCGGGCGCTGATGGCGGTGATTGCTGAGGCGCGCGCGCAGATCGCGGCGCCGGTCGAGACGCGCTGGGACAAATAGGGTCATGCAGTCGCTGAGAAAATATCGGCGCATCACCGTCAAGATCGGCTCGGCGCTGCTCGTCGACCGCGCGACGGGCCTGAAGCGCGACTGGCTGGCTTCGCTCGCCGACGACATTGCCGGGCTGGCCCAGGGCGGCGCTGAAATCCTCGTCGTCTCGTCCGGCGCCATCGCGCTTGGCCGCACCATCCTTGGCCTCGGCAAGCGAGCCCTGAAACTGGAGGAGAGCCAGGCGGCGGCAGCCGTGGGACAGATCGCGCTGGCCGGCGCCTGGTCGGACGCGCTCGGCAAGGGCAGCCTGAAATCGGGCCAGATCCTGCTGACGCTCGGCGACACCGAGGAGCGCCGCCGCTATCTCAACGCGCGGGCGACGATCTCGACACTCTTGAAGATGAAGGCAGTGCCGGTCATCAACGAGAACGACACGGTGGCGACTTCCGAAATCCGCTACGGCGACAATGACCGGCTGGCGGCCCGCGTCGCCACCATGATGGGCGCCGATCTTTTGGTGCTGCTTTCCGACATCGACGGGCTCTACACCGCGCCGCCGGCGCGCGACCCCAACGCCAAATTCATTCCGGTGGTCGACCGCATCACGCCTGATATCGAGGCGATGGCGGGTGCGGCCGCTTCCGAGCTGTCGCGCGGCGGCATGCGCACGAAGCTCGATGCCGGCAAGATCGCCACCGCCGCCGGCACCGCGATGATCATCACGTCGGGCACTCGGCTGTCGCCGCTGATGGCGATCGAACGCGGCGAGCGCGCTACTTTCTTTCGGCCGAGCAGCAACCCGGTCAAGGGCTACAAAACCTGGATCGCCGGCCAGCTCGAGCCGGCCGGCCGGCTTACGGTCGATGCCGGCGCCATCGGCGCGCTGCTGTCGGGCAAATCGTTGCTGCCGGCCGGCGTCAAGCTGGTCAGCGGCAATTTCTCGCGCGGCGACACGGTGGCGATCCTGTCGCCCGAGGGCCGCGAGATCGCGCGCGGGCTGGTTGCCTATGATGCCGCCGATGCCGTAAGGATCGCGGGCCTGAAGACGGCCGAGATCGAAACCGTGCTCGGCTACGAGGCGCGTTCGGCGATGATCCACCGCGATGACCTTGTGG
>NZ_RZPB01001087.1:0-1565 GCF_003998535.1 Mesorhizobium sp. M7A.F.Ca.AU.002.02.1.1
ATGCCACCCTTGCCCTCGGCGTCTCCGGGATACCAGTTCTGCACCGTCGAATATTTGATCTCGGCATCGTCGAGCGCCACCAGTTCGACGACGGCGGCATGCAGCTGGTTCTCATCGCGCTGCGGCGCCGTGCAGCCTTCGAGATAGGAGACGTAAGCCCCCTCCTCGGCGATGATCAGCGTGCGCTCGAACTGGCCGGTGTTCTTCTCGTTCATGCGGAAATAGGTCGACAGCTCCATCGGGCAGCGCACGCCCTTGGGCACGAAGACGAACGAGCCGTCGGTGAACACGGCCGAATTCAGCGTGGCGTAATAATTGTCGGAGGTCGGCACAACCGAGCCGAGATACTTCTTCACCAGTTCGGGATGCTCGCGGATGGCTTCCGAGATCGAGCAGAAGATGACGCCGGCCTGCGCCAGCTCCTTCTTGAAGGTGGTGACGACGGAAACGGAATCGAACACGGCGTCGACGGCGACGCGGCCCGATTTGTAGACATTGTCGCTGACTTCCTCGAGTTCCGAGGCGTCGGTCTTCTGCACGCCGGCGAGGATTTCCTGCTCGCGCAGCGGAATACCGAGCTTCTCGTAGACCTTCAAGAGTTCGGGATCGACATCGCTGAGCGAGGTCGGGCCGGGCGTGCTCTTGGGCGCCGCGTAGAAGTAGATGTCCTGGAAATCGATCTTGGGATAGTGGACGCGCGCCCAGGTCGGCTCGTCAAGCGTCAGCCAACGGCGATAGGCTTCCAGACGCCATTCCAGCATCCAGGACGGTTCGTCCTTCTTGGCCGAAATGAAACGGATAATGTCTTCGCTGAGGCCTTTGGGGGCCTTATCCATCGCGATTTCGGTCTGGAATCCATATTTATATTGGTCGACGTCGATCTTTCGGACCCGATCGATCGTGTCCTGCACAGCAGGCATATGCGTTCTCCATCCACGCCGGGGTCAAGGCCCGACAGTTTTCAAACTATGGCACCGCCAAAACGAACCCCAAAAAGGCGCTTGCGGCAGCGTAAGTTTCATATAGTGCGCTTCGACCGGAAATTCACCCGGCCAGCATGAAACGCACGGCTCTACCAGGCCGAATGGCCCAAATCATTTTCGTCAAGCATCGGATTTTCCCGAAAATCGCTACGCGCTTTTCGGTCCGATGCCCCAACCGCTCACGCGGCTTTTTCTCTATCCGCCCGACGCGCGGCGATTCCCGTCAGCGCAACGCGAAACAACTCGATGTCTTCCGCGCCCGTCGCCGGACCGATCGACACGCGCAAGGCGCCAAGGCTGTCACCGTATCCCATGGCTTTCAGCACATGGCTCGGTCCGACCTTGCCGGACGAACAGGCAGAGCCGGCCGACAGCGCTACGCCGGCCAGGTCGAAGGCGATCTGCGCGGTTTCGGCTTTGACGCCCGCAATAGCGAAGAATGCCGTATTGGCAAGCCTTGGCGCACCGGTTCCGAAGATTTCCGCGTCCGGCACCAGCGTTTTCACGATGGCCTCGATCTCGTCGCGGCGCCGGCGCACCGCATCTATGGCCGGCAATCCGGCCAGGGCCTCGCGGGCGGCC
>NZ_RZPB01001088.1:0-1565 GCF_003998535.1 Mesorhizobium sp. M7A.F.Ca.AU.002.02.1.1
CCTCAGTGTGGCTTCGACTGCGACATGCGCGTTTTCCATCTCGCCTAGATGGGCGTAGGCCGCCGCGAGAAAGGCATGGATGAAGAACTGGTCGCCGGCCTTCCGATAAGCGTCGATGGCGTCGGCGTATCGGCCGAGCAGGAAGAGCGCGC
Organism: Mesorhizobium sp. M7A.F.Ca.AU.002.02.1.1; assembly: GCF_003998535.1. Lineage (NCBI taxonomy): Bacteria > Pseudomonadati > Pseudomonadota > Alphaproteobacteria > Hyphomicrobiales > Phyllobacteriaceae > Mesorhizobium > Mesorhizobium sp. M7A.F.Ca.AU.002.02.1.1. Next base: position 153 of record NZ_RZPB01001088.1, read on the forward strand.
TTCCCTTCACCTCCCAGAACCAGACCGGGGGCAACGGGTCGAGCAGTATGGCCCTTTCGAGGACCGCCAAGGACTGCTGAGGCTGGCCGCCGTAGTTGAGCCAGCTTGCATAGTCTCCGGCAATGTTGACGTCGTGCGGATTGAGCGTACGGGCCTGCTGGAAATGCAGTCCGGCATCCCCATGCTGGCGCATATGTACAAGCACGAGACCCATGCTCTGGTTGCAGATGCCGTCATTCCGGTCGAGCAGGAGCGCTGTGCGCGCAGACCGCAAGGCACTTTGCAGCGTACGAGGATCGCGGTCGTACCAGAATCGCGCAACCAGGCACTGCGCTAGATAGGCATGCCCTTGAGCAAAAGTCGGATCGAGTTCGGCGCTCCGGGTAAACATGGATTCGCCCTTGTCCATTTCATACTGATGGTAGTGCGCGCGACCCTGCAAGTAGTAGTCGTAGGCGGCCCAATCGGCCGGCGGCGTTCGCCGCGAGCGGCTAGTCGCATCTGCCTCGGCGGCGCCTTGGACGGTTGAAGCCACGAGGGCCGCCACCTCCTCCTGAACCGAAAAGATGTCCTCAAGCGCCCTGTCGTAGCGTTGAGCCCACAAATGGAAGCCGCTGGCGCCGTCGATCAGCTGCGCCGTGATCCGGATACGGCTCCCGAGCCGTCGCACGCTGCCCTCGACGAGGTAGCGCGCGCCGAGTTGCCGGTGGACTTCCGCGCCCTCCGGCGCTGGCCCACGAAACTGAAAAGATGAATTACGCGCGATCACCACGAGCGACCGGTAACGCGCCAGTTCAGTGATGATATCTTCGGTGATGCCGTCGCTCAGATAATGCTGGTCCTGATCGCCGCTCAAATTGGCGAAGGGCAGCACGGCAATGGTGGGTTTGCCGGACGGCGCGATTGGTCGCTGCACTGAACCTTCCACGCGCTCGACAGGCGCGGTGAAGCGGTAGCCGACGCGAGGCACGGTGGCGATCCAGTCGCCACCTTGGTCGGTGGGGCCGAGCGCCTTCCTCAGCGTCGCAATCTGGACGGTGAGATTGCTTTCCTCGACCGCCAGGCCCGGCCAGGCAGCTTCCATCAGCTCGGCCTTGGTCAGGATGTCGCCGGGCCGGGCCGCAAGCGTGGCGAGCAGCGTGATGCCGCGATGCCCGATGGAGATCGGTATTTCATGTCGCAGGAGCGTCCCCTTCTCAGGGTCGAGCACGAACGGACCAAAGGTGAGGTGACCCCGTTGCATCCCGCCATATTAAACGTTTCGGAATTTTTCGGAACAGTTTCGGCCGCGCTTTAGTACGCAGGTCCGCTCATCCGCCAAAGTAGCGTTATCGATTTTAGCAGCACCAAGAAAGGACGAGCCAAATGAGCACGCAGCTTTCTCTTACCTCAAGACTCTACCAGTCTCTCTGG
>NZ_RZPB01001089.1:0-1556 GCF_003998535.1 Mesorhizobium sp. M7A.F.Ca.AU.002.02.1.1
GTCTCCCACAGCCTCGCTTCCATCTCGTCCGTCTTCGGCGGGAAGAATTCGAAGGAAAACCTGACCTTGTCGCCGATGTCGGGGCGGCGGGAAAAGCGGAACTGGTTCATGCGATTTCCCCCATCGAGTTCGCTTTGGCCTGCCTTGTGTCGTTGGAAGGATCGGCAATCAGCAGGCGCCGATCGCGGCCGAGCCAGAGTTTCACAGTGAGCCTCGCCTCATTGCCACCGCGCGGCTCGAACTCCTGGGCATCTTCGAGATCGAGGCCGGCTTCCGAAAACCAGTCGGCGATCTGCCGGTCGGAAAAGCCGAGCCGCATATGCGCATGCTCCTCGCGCAGGAATTCCAGCGCATGCGGCGCGAAATCGACGATGACCAGGCGTCCTGCCGGACGCAAAAGCCGCGCCGCCTCGTGGATGGCGCGGGCGGGATCGTCGAGATAGTGCAGCACCTGATGGATGGTGACGAGATCGAAGGCATCGCGCTCGACCGGCGGCGCGAAGATGTCGCCCTGCCGAACCTGCGCGTTCGAAACGCCGGCCTTGTCGAGATTGGCGCGCGCCACGGTCAGCATCTCGCGCGACATGTCGATCCCGACACCGCGCCGATAGAGCGGCGAGAAGATTTCGAGCAGCCGCCCGGTGCCGGTGCCGAGATCGAGCATCGACTGGAACGGCCGCTTGCCGACCAGTTTCAGCATTGCGGCTTCGACGGCGCGGTCCGGCACATGAAGCGAGCGGATATGGTCCCAGCTTGCCGCATTCACGGAAAAATACTCGACCGCCCGGTCCTGCCGCTTGCGCTTGACCGAGGCCAGGCGCTCAAGATCGCGCTCGACCTGCGGATCGGCGCCGCGAATGCCGGAAACCAGGCCCATGACGAAGTCACGCGCGGAATCCGCATCCGACAGGCGGAAGAAGGCCCAGGACCCTTCCTGGTAGCGGCCGATCAGCCCTGCCTCCAGAAGCAGCTTCAGGTGCCGCGAAACGCGCGGCTGCGACTGGCCGAGAATTTCGGTAAGATCGGAAACGGTGAGGTCACCGCGCGACAGAAGTGCCAGTATGCGCAATCGGCTGGATTCGGCCGCCGCCTTTAACGTATCCACCATAGTGTCGAGCGAGACATGCATCAGCGTATTCTCTTTGAAAAGATATAAACATATGTTTATGTCAGTTTTCGAAACCTTGCAAGCGCTATGTCGCTTCCGGACAAGAAAATGCCGCTTGTGTGGCGTTTTAAGAGACATGGGCCATGACTGGACCGCGTGAGATGTTCGAGGCCCGCGAAGGCGAGCAGAGGCTGGAAAACGATCCCGCACTGATGCCGCCGGATGACGGCATCGTCTTCATCGGCCGCATTGCCTCGCCGTGGACGACGCGCGAAACCTGCCCGAAGAACATGCGCGCCGCGCGCGAGACCGGGCAGAAGGCAGTGCTGACCATCGACGCGCCCTACCGAAATGGCTTACGGGGGCTGGAGCGCGCCAGCCACGTCATCATCCTGTCCTGGCTGCATCACGCGCCGCGGGACCTGATTGTGCAGAAACCACGCCATGC
>NZ_RZPB01000108.1:0-12058 GCF_003998535.1 Mesorhizobium sp. M7A.F.Ca.AU.002.02.1.1
GCATTCGGCCGGCTTCGACATGTCGGCCTTGATATAGGCCGTCTTCGCCTTGTGCTGTCTGGCGATCGCGTCAGCGATGGCGTGGTCGGCAGCCGTGTCGGAGAAGGAGTTGACGACGACATTATGGCCTTCGGCCGCCAACGCCTGGGCGATGGCCAGGCCAATGCCCGATGTGGAGCCGGTGATGACTGCGTGTTTTCTGGCGGCCAAGGTCGAAATCCTCTGGTTGCGGCAAGAGCGATCTTATGTTGCAGTGCAGCATATATGCTCAATGCGACGCAATAACAGCGGCCAGAATTTTTCGACGAGATGAAATTTTCGTCATGAGCGGCCACACGGCCGCTCACCAGGAGGATCCTGATCGGATCGGAGTCGCTCGCCAGGCGCCGAAAGAACCTCAGGCGACCAGGTCCGGCACCGGCCCGACATAGCGCGACTGCGGTCGGATCAGCCGTCCAGTCGTCTGCTGTTCACGCGCATGCGCGATCCAGCCGGCCACGCGCCCGGCGGCAAAGACATTGCTGAAAGCTTGCGGCGGAAAGCCCGCCGCTTGCAGCACCAGCGCGGTGTAGAACTCGACATTGGTCTGCAGCGAACGCTGCGGCTTGGCGATCCTAAGCACCTCGAGCGCCGTTTGCTCGACGGTCTCCGCAAAGGCCAGCCGGCGACCGGTTTCGCCCTCGCCGCCGAGTTGCCGCACGACGGCCTTCAGCACATCGGCGCGCGGATCGCGCACACGGTAGATGCGATGGCCGAACCCCATGATGCGCCTGCCCTGCGCGATCTCGTTGCGCAGCCAGCCGGCGGCATCGCCATGCGCCTGGATCGCATCCAGCATCTCGATGACGGGGCCAGGCGCGCCACCATGCAGCGGCCCTTTGAGCGCGCCAAGCCCGGCCAGCACAGAGGATGTCAGGCCGGCCTGCGTGGAGGCGACCACGCGCGTCGCAAAGGTCGATGCGTTGAGGCCGTGGTCGCAGACGGTCACCAGATAGGTGTCGAGCGCTTTTGTGAGCGCCGGCGAGGCGACGCGGCCGCCCAGCATCCTCAGCATGTCGGCGGCATGATCGGTGCGGCTGTCCGGCGCGATCGGCTGCTCGCCGCGCCGCAGGCGCAGCAGCGCCGGCGTCAGCACGGCGGGCGCCGCGATCAGCAGCAAGGCGTCGGTCAAGGTCTCGCCATCCGGCAGCTGCGCCATGCCGGCGCGCATGGCGCTGTAGACATCGAGCGGCGCCAGCAAAGGCAGCGAGGGCAAGAGCCGTTCGAACACGTCCGCACGCGCCTGTCCCAGCGCCCGCGTCAGTTGCGCATCATCGGGAAGGTCGTTGAAGAAGCCGTCGAGCAGCAGCCTAACCACCTGGGCATAGTTCCAACGGCCGGCCAGTTCCGGCAGCGAATGACCTCGGATCGTCAGACGGCCGCCAAGACCATCCACATCGGAAAGCACGGTTTCCGCCGCCACCACATCATCGAGCCCATTCGCCATAGCCTGTCTCCTTGAAGCATTTCCGGATCGGAGATAGAGATGGGCAACGTTTCCATCAATCTTGATCAATATAATCAATATCAGGGCTCGATATGTCCGAGTGGTTGTCCCGGGAAGAGGCGCTGGAGAGACTCAAGGTGCGGGCGCAGACGCTGTACGCCTATGTCAGCCGTGGGCGCATCGGCATGCGGCCCAACCGCGCCGATCCGCGCCGCAGCCAGTACCGCGCCGACGATATCGCCGCACTGGCGACCCGCCGGGCGCGCGGCCGCAGCCCGTCAGTCATCGCCGAAAGCGCCATCGCCTGGGGCGAGCCCTCGATCGTAACGGCGATGTCGACCGTCTCGCGCGGTCGGCTTATCTATCGCGGGCAGGACGCCGCAGTGCTCTCCGGGCACGCCACACTGGAAGAAGCCGCCGCCGTTCTGTGGGCTCTGCCGAAACCGGTGGCTTTCGAAGCAGCGTCGCCGGACGCACCCCATCAAGCTGGCCGAGCCTCGGCCTTTGCGCAACTTGCCGTGCTTGCCGGTCAGGGGCGCCCGTCGCTCGGGCGCAGCGCCGCCTCGCTGCATACCGATGCCGCGCACGCGGTCGGCGTGCTGGCCGCCGCGCTGGGCGCACCGGCGGGGTCAAATCCCGTCCATCAGCGGCTTGCGCAGGACTGGTCGGTGGATGCCGGCCGCGCCGATGCGATCCGCCGTGCGCTTGTCCTGCTTGCCGATCATGAACTGAATGCGTCGACCTTCGCCGCGCGCGTCGCAGCCTCGACCGGCGCGCCGCTGGCCGCTTGCCTGCTGGCAGGGCTCGCGACGCTGTCAGGCCCGCGCCATGGCGGCGCCGGAGAGGCGGTGATGCAACTGGCCGAGGATGCGGCGCGGCCTGGCGCCGATGCGACGATCCGGCGCTGGCTCAGCCATGACCGGCCGCTGCCGGGGTTCGGTCATCAACTCTATCCTGACGGCGATCCCCGCGGGGCGGCGCTGCTGTCGGTGATCGAGGTTGACGGCACACTATCGTCGCTGCGCGACGCTGCCTTTGCGGCGACCGGCGCGCTTCCCAACATCGACTTTGGGCTGGCCGCGCTGACGCGCAGCCTAGGCTTGCCGCGCGATGCACCGTTCCGCCTGTTCGCGCTCGCACGCAGCGTCGGCTGGGCCGCGCACACGGTCGAACAGATAACAAGCGGAAGTGTCATCCGGCCGCGCGGCCGCTATGAGGGCGTGCTGGTGTAAGGCCGCAAGAACGCCAGGCGCTCAGGACATCGTGTCGAGCTTGCGCTGCATGGCCGCGATCTGGTCCTTCAGTTCCTGAAGATCGTCGGGCTTGTCAGGCGTTTCCTTCCTGGCCGGCTCGGGCGACGTCGCAGCGGCTGGCGCGGAGCCAGCGGGCGGGAACGGCGTGAACAGCCGCATCGCATTCTGGAACATTTCCATGTTGCGGCGCGTCTGTTCCTCCAGCGCCTTGATCGGCGTGGTGATCTTCATCATGTCGAGCGGCGACTTGCCGAGCGCCCCCTTCATCTGCTCGCGAAAGCGCTCCTGCTCCTTGGAAAAGGCAAGCATCGACTGTTCGAGGAAGCTCGGGACGATCATCTGCATCTGGTCACCGTAATAAGCGATGAGCTGGCGCAGGAACGGGATCGGCAGCATGTTCTGCCCGTCCTTGTTCTCCAGTTCGAAGATGATCTGGGTCAACACCGGATGCGTGATGTCGTCGCCGGTCTTGGCGTCCTGGACGGTGAACTCCTCGCCCTTCTTGACCATCTCGGCGAGGTCCTCGAGCGTCACATAGGTGCTGGTGCCGGTGTTGTAGAGGCGGCGATTGGCGTATTTCTTGATGATGATCGGATCGTCTTTAGCGGCCATCTACATCCTCCCGGGGACACCGGCGCGCCTCTGAGTAAGCCGCCGATAACGATTGTGCCTTTTTTGAGGATATGCGCAAAAGCCTCACAATTCCAAGCAGTTTGTGCAGTGCGGGATCACTAAATGCTGCATGGCAGGCAAAATATGCTGCGCAGCAATGGACGAATGGCCGCCATGGCAAGGCATGGCCTGCTTGCGGCGCATGGGCGCCATGCCCATTTCCGGTTTGACTTGGGGTTGGGAAAGGGCAAGAAAAGTCCCCAACGACAGAGCAACACCCTTGAAGTCTGGAGAAGAAAATGTCCGCTTCCATCGTCATTGCCAGTGCGGCGCGCACGCCGGTCGGCTCCTTCAACGGCGCTTTCGCCGCCACCCCGGCGCATGAGCTCGGCGCCGTCGTCATCACGGAATTGCTGTCGCGTGCCGGCGTCGAACCAGGCGAGGTCGACGAGGTCATCCTCGGCCAGGTGCTGACCGCCGCGCAAGGCCAGAACCCGGCCCGCCAGGCATCGATCAATGCCGGCCTGCCCAAGGAAACCACCGCCTGGGGCCTCAATCAGGTTTGCGGCTCGGGCCTGCGCGCCATCGCGCTCGGCATGCAGCAGATCGCCATCGGCGATGCCAAGGTGATCGTCGCCGGAGGCCAGGAATCGATGTCGCTTTCGACGCATGCCCAGCACCTGCGCGCCGGCGTCAAGATGGGCGACTTCAAGCTGATCGACACCATGATCAAGGATGGGCTGTGGGACGCCTTCAACGGTTACCACATGGGCAACACAGCCGAAAACGTCGCGCGTCAGTTCCAGATCACCCGCGAAGACCAGGACCAGTTCGCGCTCGCCTCGCAAAACAAGGCCGAGGCCGCGCAGAAGGCCGGCAAGTTCAAGGACGAGATCGTCGCCGTCACCATCAAGGGCAAGAAGGGCGACACCATCGTTGACCAGGACGAATACATCCGCCACGGCGCCACGATCGACGCCATGACCAAGCTGAAACCGGCTTTCGACAAGGACGGCACGGTAACCGCCGCCAACGCCTCCGGCATCAATGACGGCGCCGCCGGCGCGCTGCTGATGAGCGAAGCGGAAGCGGTGAGGCGCGGCATCACCCCGCTGGCGCGCATCGTGTCCTGGGCAACCGCCGGCGTCGATCCGCAGATCATGGGCACCGGACCCATTCCCGCCTCGCGCAAGGCCTTGGAAAAGGCCGGCTGGTCGGTCGGCGATCTCGACCTGGTCGAGGCCAACGAAGCCTTTGCGGCGCAGGCCTGCGCCGTCAACAAGGACATGGGCTGGGATCCCTCGATCGTCAACGTCAATGGCGGCGCCATCGCCATCGGCCATCCGATCGGTGCGTCCGGCGCTCGCGTCTTCAACACGCTGGTCTTCGAAATGCGCCGGCGCGGCGCCAAGAAGGGTCTCGCTACCCTGTGCATCGGCGGCGGCATGGGCGTCGCCATGTGTGTCGAAGCACTCTGAAGAAAGTCACTAAACGGGCGGCGTGCATGCATGTCGCCCAAAACTGCGCAGCGGTTTTGGGAACACCGACATGCATAAAACCAAACAGCTGAAGCGCATCGCCTGAACCTACTTCAGCGCGACGCGCTTTAGCCGCCCGTTCTGTATCCAGTGCCTGCCAAGCCCGACAACAGGGCGATATCAAAAAAGGGGAAATGCATGACCAAGGTAGCAATCGTCACAGGCGGATCGCGCGGCATCGGCGCGGCGATCTCGATCGCATTGAAGACCGTCGGCTATTCGGTTGCGGCGAACTATGCCGGCAATGATGCCGCAGCGGCGAAATTCAAGGCTGAGACCGGCATTCCGGTCTACAAATGGTCGGTCGCCGACTATGATGCCTGCGCCGCCGGCATCAAGCAGGTCGAGGCCGATCTCGGCCCGGTCTCGGTGCTGGTCAACAATGCCGGCATCACCCGCGACGCCATGTTCCACAAGATCACGCGTGAGCAGTGGAAAGAGGTCATCGACACCAACCTGTCCGGCGTCTTCAACATGACGCATCCGCTGTGGAGCGGGATGCGCGACCGCAAGTTCGGCCGCATCATCACCATCTCCTCGATCAACGGCCAGAAGGGCCAGGCCGGCCAGGTCAACTATTCCGCCGCCAAGGCCGGCGATATCGGTTTCAGCAAGGCTCTCGCCCAAGAGGGGGCGCGCGCCGGCATCACTGTCAACGTCATCTGTCCCGGCTATATCGCCACCGAGATGGTCAAGGCGATCGACGAGAAGGTGCTCAACGAGCGCATCATTCCGCAGATTCCTGTCGGCCGCCTCGGTGAGCCCGAAGAAATCGCGCGCTGCGTCGTCTTCCTCGCATCCGAAGATGCCGGCTTCATCACCGGCTCGACCATCACGGCCAATGGCGGCCAGTATTTCGCCTGACGACGGCGATGTAGGCGCAGAGATCGACGGGCCGGCGCGCCGGCCCGTTTTTCGTTTGCGCCATGGTCCCTTCGAAGTGACAGCACGGCTGCTGACCCAATCCGGCACGCAGAGGTTAACAGCGGCCCGGCCGGCCTGTGCGAAACCAGCTTCCAAGCCTGTGGATTCTCGGTGGATAAGCTGTTCACAACACAAGATATTGAGGTGAACAAAACGGGAAAATTCCGCCATCGCTGATTCGTCGCCGATTCGTTCCGGCTTTGAGCTGAACGTTAACGACGACAGCCGGAATCCCCTGCCAATTGCTTAACGCAGATTAAGAAAGATCAACAATTTCATAACCTTGGTCGAGGCACGCCAAGCCATTGTGATCGTTTATCGGCAAAGGTTAATGGCAATGCCCTCTTAGCACGAAACGGGCCAGTTCAGCGATTCAGCATGTGGTGCGTCTCGTGGTCGCGAAATCCACATATAGCCGTGAACAAAAGCTGAACCTGCAGGAGTCACTGATTCGTCGCCGATTCGTTCCAGACTCGTTCTATCCGTTAATCCGCATTCTGATTGAGAGCTTGACGGAACCACCTTCTGGCTGCCGACGGAACATTCCGCTTTCGCTTCGCGCCCGAAATCCCTATGTGTCGCCTGTCATACGCGCCCATTTGAGGCACGCTCCCGACAACCAGAGGCCAGAAGCCTTATCTCCAGGTCCCGGAAGCCTTATTCTAGGTTGATGAACATCCAGCCCAAACACACTGAGCCGCTGATCCTGTCGGGCCGCGACGTGACCGCCGTGCTCGGGCCGACCAACACCGGCAAGACCCATCTCGCCATCGAGCGCATGGTGGCGCATGAGAGTGGAATCATCGGCCTGCCGCTCAGGCTTCTGGCGCGCGAGGTCTACGCCCGCGTCTGCGAAAAGGTCGGCGCCCACAAGGTTGCGCTGATTACCGGCGAGGAAAAGATCCAGCCACCGGGCGCCAAATATTCGGTCTGCACCGTCGAGGCCATGCCGCGCGAGACCGACGCCGCCTTCGTCGCCATCGACGAGGTGCAGCTCGCCGGCGACCTCGAGCGCGGCCACATCTTCACCGATCGCATCCTGCACCTGCGCGGCCGCCAGGAAACGCTGCTGCTGGGCGCCGCCACCATGCAAAGTATCCTGCAGCGCCTGCTGAGGGGTGTCTCGGTGGTGACGCGGCCGAGGCTGTCGCATCTTGCCTATGCCGGCTCCAAGAAGCTGACCCGCCTGCCGCGGCGCACGGCGATCGTCGCCTTTTCCGCCGACGAGGTCTACGCCATCGCCGAGTTGATCCGCCGCCAGCAGGGCGGTGCCGCCGTCGTGCTCGGCGCGCTCTCGCCGCGCACCCGCAACGCCCAGGTGGCGCTGTTCCAGTCCGGCGATGTCGACTACCTCATCGCCACCGATGCCATCGGCATGGGTCTCAACCTCGATCTCGACCACGTCGCCTTCGCCCAGAATCGCAAGTTCGACGGCTTCCAGTACCGCAATCTGACGGCGGCCGAGCTTGGCCAGATCGCCGGCCGCGCCGGCCGGCATCTGCGCGACGGCACGTTCGGTGTCACCGGCCAGGTCGACCCGCTGGACGAGGATCTGATCAAGAAGATCGAAGGCCACGACTTCGACCCGGTGAAGGTGCTGCAATGGCGCACCGCACATTTCGACTTTGCCAGCCTCGACGCGCTGAAGCGCTCGATCGAAACCAACGCCCCGGTCGAGGGACTGACACGGGCATTGCCTGCCGTCGATGCACAGGCGCTCGAGCATCTGTCGCGCGACGAGGACATCCGCGCACTCACCACCAATGCCAAGCGCGTGGCGCTGTTGTGGGAAGCCTGCGCGCTGCCCGACTACCGCAGGATCGCGCCGGCCCAGCATGCCGACCTCATTGCCTCGATCTACACGGACCTCGCACGCCACGGCCATGTCGACGAGAATTATATGGCCGAGCAGGTTCGCCGCGCCGACACAACAGAGGGCGACATTGATACGCTCTCGCATCGCATTGCCCAGATCCGCACCTGGACATTCGTGTCGAACCGGCCCGGCTGGCTGGCCGATCAGGCACACTGGCAGGAAAAGACGCGCGAAATCGAAGACAGATTGTCGGATGCGCTGCATGAGCGGTTGACGAAACGCTTCGTAGACCGCAGGACTTCCGTCCTCATGCGGCGCCTTAGAGAAAATACCATGCCTGAAGCCGAAATTAGTCCTACCGGAACCGTCCTTGTCGAAGGCCACCATGTCGGCGAGCTGCAAGGGTTCCGCTTCACCGCCGACCAGACCGCCGGCGGCGAAGACGCCAAGGCGGTGCGCACCGCTGCCCAGAAGGCGCTGGCCGCCGAGTTCGAGGCGCGCGCCGAACGCTTCGGCGCCTCGGCCAATGGCGATATCGCGCTCGGGTCGGATGGCACGCTGCGCTGGATCGGTGCGCCGATCGGCACGCTTGTATCAGGCGAAGACGCGCTGAAGCCGCGGCTGGTGCTGCTGGCCGACGAACAGCTGACCGGCCCGGCGCGCGACAAGGTCGCCGCGCGTGCCGAGCGTTTCGTCAATTTCCAGATCGAGTCGCTGCTGAAGCCGCTGGTCGACTTGAAAAACGCCGACCAGATTTCCGGCATCGGCCGTGGCATCGCCTTCCAGCTGGTCGAGAATTTCGGCCTCATCAACCGCCGCGACATCGCCGAGGAGATGAAGTCGCTCGACCAGGAAGGCCGCGCAGCCCTTCGCCGGCTTGGCGTGCGCTTCGGCGCCTACCATGTCTTCGTGCCGGCGCTGATCAAGCCGGCGCCTGCCGGGCTGGTGACGCTGCTGTGGGCGCTGAAGAACGACGGCAAGGACAAGCCAGGTTTTGGCGACGTGGTCCATGCGCTCGCCTCGGGTCGCACCTCGGTGGTCATCGACCCCGCCTTCGACAAGACCTTCTACAAGCTTGCCGGCTACCGCAATCTCGGCCGTCGCGCCGTGCGCATCGACATCCTGGAACGGCTGGCGGATCTGATCCGCCCGGCGACCAACTGGAAGCCCGGCCTCGGCCAGCGCCCGGACGGCGCCTATGACGGCCAGTCCTTCATGGTGACGCCGCCGATGATGTCGATCCTCGGCGCCACCGCGGACGACATGGAAGAGATCCTCAAAGGTCTCGGCTACCGTGCCGAGCCGAAGCCGGCCGTCGAGGTCAAGGCGCGGCTCGAAGCACAGGACAATGCCGCGCGCGAAGCAGCGATGGCGAAGCTTGCGGCGGAAGAGGCTGCACGAGCCGAGCAGACCAAGGCGGCGGACGCCGCAGCAGAGGCAGCAGTCGAAGGGTCGGAGCCGGCATCGGACGCAGTGGCCGTTTCGGAAACGGCGACCGAAATGACCTCCGACGCCGCGGCGGAACCTGCTGCGCCTGCCGTGGGAGAACAGGCGGACGCTCCGGTCGAAACCGTGCAAGACGAAGCGCCTGTTGCCGAGGCTGCTGCTGAACCGGCACCGGTTGAACCGCAGGCAGAGGCTGAAGCTGCCGAGACTGAAGCCGCAGCGGCAGAAGAAGTTGCACCGGCCGAGCTGGTGTCAAATGCCGCGCCGGCAACGGACGCCGCGCCGGACGAACCCGTGACGGTGACTGAAGCAGCCACCGGGGAACCCGCCCCGGAAGCCGAAGCGCCAAAACCCATCCTGTTGTGGCGTCAGGGTCGTTTCGAACAGCGCCCGCGCAACCGCGACGACAACCGCAGGAACAATCGCCCACGCAACGGACAAGCGCGCGGCCGAAGCGATGCGCCTGCGGACGCCGGCGCACCGAACGCCGCTGCACCCGGAGAGCGTCCGGCCCATGAAGGACGGCGCGATGGAGCCGGCAAGCCGCGCTTCGACCGCTCGAAGTTCAAACCCAAGCCGCAGGCCGAAGGCGAACAGCGACGTGACAGGCCGCAGGGCGAGCGTCCCGACCGCCGCGAAGGCCGTCCCGACTGGAAGGGTGGCAGGCCGGATGGCAAGGGTGGTCCGCAAGGCGGCAAGCCCGCCTTCCAGCCAAAGCCGCGCGAGGAGCGCCCGGTGCGTTTCGATCCGGATTCGCCCTTCGCCAAGCTCGCCGCTCTGCGCGACCAATTGAAGAAGTAGAACCCGGCTCGCTTCGATGGTTGCCGAAGGCCGCCAGCGCATCGACAAATGGCTGTTCTTCTCCCGCGTCGTGAAATCGCGCTCGCTGGCGGCGAAACTGGTCGTCGCCGGCCGGGTCCGCATCAATCGCGACAAAGCAGCGCAGGCTTCCGATCAGGTCAAGCCAGGCGACGTCCTGACCATCACGCTCGAGCGGCGCATCTTCATCTGGAAGGTCCTCGGCGCGGGTGCGCGACGCGGCCCGGCCGAGGAAGCCCGTACGCTCTACGAGGATATGTCGCCACCGCCCGCACCGAAGGGCGAAGCCCCTCCCGATGCAATTCCGGGGCTGCGCGAGGCCGGCAGCGGCCGCCCGACCAAGAAGGAACGTCGCCAGACCGACCGATTGCTCGGCGAAGATTGATGCCTGGCGTCCAAAAACAGGCGGCGCTTGCCAGGATAACGACGTGTTTGAAGCAAAACTGAACCCGGCAAACAGGAAGCCCTGCATGAGGTCGCCGGCCTCTGGGGCGCCGGCTGCCTGGAATTCCATTTCGAAACGCTGATGCCGACAGGAATGGCTGCCCTTGCAAGCAGCGGCCAAAGGCGTTACCTGACGGAAAAAGCCCAACAAAATGGGACGTCCCGGAGCCGACCGATGACCTATGTCGTGACCGACAATTGCATCAAATGCAAATACATGGACTGCATCGAGGTCTGTCCGGTCGATTGTTTCTACGAAGGCGAGAACATGCTCGTCATCCATCCCGACGAGTGCATCGACTGCGGTGTTTGCGAGCCGGAATGCCCGGCCGACGCGATCAAGCCCGACACCGAGCCCGGCCTCGACAAATGGCTGCAGGTCAATACCGAATATGCCGAGAAATGGCCCAACATCACCGCCAAGAAGGAACCGCCGGCAGACGCGAAATCCTTCGACGGCGAGGCCGGCAAGTTCGAGAAATACTTCTCCGCCGAGCCCGGCGAAGGCGATTGACAATACGGCCGGAAAGGCCGGTATTACGCAGGGTAAGAGGCACGTCACATTAACCGGCTTGACAGCCGGCGCCGGGTTGTGGCCTTCGCGTATGCAGCAAAACCTTGATTCTTCCGACTTTTTGTGTTACATCAGCGAAACATGCCGGTGACACAACGTCGATTTATGGCGCAGACGCCCCAAATCACTGAAAGGTGAAAATCCCATTCGGACCAGAGCGATCTGGGCCAGGCGGTCGCGATGTTGCGGTTTGCCGGTCCGGCTTTTCCGATGGGTTCATCTGTTGTGCGGCTAACGGTCGGTTTCTCCGATCGCGCGAGTTCGGGCCGGCAGGACGCCGGTACCACAACAAGGAGTTCAGTGCGCAATGGCAACGATCACCCCGCAGAAGAAGTCCACCGCTGCGCGTCACGGTTTCAAGACCGGCGAGTACATCGTCTACCCGGCGCATGGCGTCGGCCAGATCGTCTCGATCGACGAGCAGGAAGTTGCTGGACACAAGCTGGAACTGTTCGTCATCGACTTCTCGAAGGACAAGATGCGCCTGAAGGTGCCGGTCGCCAAGGCGACCTCCATCGGCATGCGCAAGCTGTCGGAAGAGGATTATGTCGAGCGCGCGCTGAAGGTCGTGCAGGGCCGCGCCCGCGTCAAGCGCACCATGTGGTCGCGCCGCGCCCAGGAATATGATGCGAAGATCAATTCGGGCGACCTGATCTCGATCTCGGAAGTCGTGCGTGACCTCTACCGCGCCGACAACCAGCCGGAGCAGTCCTATTCCGAGCGTCAGCTCTACGAGGCGGCGCTCGACCGCATGGCCCGCGAGATCGCGGCCGTCAACCGCATGTCGGAAACCGAAGCCGTGCGCCTAATCGAGGTCAACCTCAACAAGGGCCCTAAGCGTGGCGCCAAGGCCGACAATGAAGAGGCCGAGCAGGAAGAAGCTGCCTGATCTTTCTCACCTTTCGAGAAATCCTGCGTGAAACGATTGGAGGCTCCGGTTTGACCGGGGCCTCTTTTGCTTTCGGGCGGCAGCTTCGATGTTGGTAGGCCCTGCGCACCAGCGTGCTGCATCGCGGCTTGCCGGCGCGCCGAGCCGTCGAGCGCGCGTTTCGTTTTAACGTGTGTCGCCACTTATCGCCTTGCCGCCAAAGCAGACCGCGGTAATGGTCTCGCGCAATTCCTCGTCGGCGATCGGCTTGTGCAGGA
>NZ_RZPB01001090.1:0-1555 GCF_003998535.1 Mesorhizobium sp. M7A.F.Ca.AU.002.02.1.1
CACCAGATAGGTGATGGCAAGGCAGACGAAGATGATGCCGACCAGCGCCGCCTGCGCCGCAAAGCCTTGAAAGGAACCTGAGAGCAGCACAGTTGCCGAAATGGCGCCGGGACCCGCGATCAGCGGGATTGCCAGCGGGAAGGCGGCGATGTTGTGGATCATGTCCTTGGTGATGGCGACGTCGCCGATCTTCTCCTTGCGGTCCTGCCGGCGCTCGAACACCATTTCGAAGGCGATGAAGAACAGCAGGAAACCGCCGGCGACGCGGAAAGCCGGCAGCGTGATGCCGAACACCGACAGGATCGAGGCGCCTGCAACCGCAAACAGCGCCATCACCAGGAAACCGATGATCGAGGCGCGGACGGAAACCTGCTGGCGCTCCTCGCGGTTCATGCCGCGCGTCACGGCGAGGAACAGCGGCGCCAGGCCGGGCGGATCGATGGTCACGAGAATGGTGACGAACGCGTTGAACAGGCTGTCGAAACTCGGCATCTCTGACCCTCCCGCCGGGCCGTGCCCGTACCAGGATAATTGGTAGAGCAAAGCCCGTTCGGTGGGAACTGTTCGTGAGAAAGTGGTTGATGCCGGCGAGACAGCGGAGGGCGCAAAGGGTCGCGACGCTTTTATTCCGGGCTGCTGCATTCTTCGGCGATCAAACCGCTCGGCGCGCCAGGAACTCGACCTCCAGCCGCCATGTCGCGCCATTGTCGTGCGAGCGCTCGCCCAGCCATCGGAAGGCGTTTTCGGTGATGCGTGAAAAGCCCCAGCGTACGGAGCTACCGGTGCCGTCGGCGCCCACTTGCACGATCGTGTCACCCTCGGCGCGGCCGAGCTGGCGGCTGAAATACTGGTTGGGCGGGTCGCTCCAGAAGATGTGCCAGGCATCCGCGCCGGGATCATAGACGCGCAGCGTCGTGCCATAAAAAGTCCATTTGCCGAGCGAAGGCTGGGAACCAGTGTCCCGCGCGGGCAGGATCCAGACGTCCTGGATCGCCCGGCCTTCCAGCACCCAGCCGAAATGCACCTCGCCACGCCCTGTCAGCACCGTTCCGTCCTCGAGGTGGCGCGAGGCGTCGAAAGTCCAGGCGCCGACGAAGCGGCCGTAAAGGCTCAGTTTTTCGGCAAGGCCTTCGATCGGTCCGGGGCTATGCAGGGCATCGGCAAACGAAGATTGATCGAACATGGTTGTGGCCTCTTCTTGTCAGGAGATTGGGAGGGAATAGGCGGTTACGAGGTTCTGGGCTTGGGAAAAATTGCTATATTCCGGTCATGACAGCGACCACGCATACGCTCGCATCCGGACCCGGCTGGCATGTGGCGGATGTGATCTGCACGGCTAGCGCCGGCGACCGGCCGTTCGAGGAAGCGCATCAGGATTTCTGTGTCGCCGCGGTCACCAGCGGCACGTTTCGCTACCGTGCCCAGCAAGGCACGGCGATGCTGGCGCCCGGCGCGCTCCTGCTCGGCAATCCCGGCACATGTTACGAATGCGGGCACGAGCATGGCAGCGGCGACCGTTGCCTCTCGTTCCATTTCCGGCCGTCCTACATGGAAC
>NZ_RZPB01001091.1:0-1554 GCF_003998535.1 Mesorhizobium sp. M7A.F.Ca.AU.002.02.1.1
GTTCCAGAGCTACGCGCTCTATCCGCATATGTCGGTGCGGCAGAATATGGCCTTCGGGCTGAAGATGCGCGGCACCGACGCGGCGGTCATCGATGCCAAGATTGCAGACGCCGCTAACCTGCTCGGTCTGCAGAATCTTCTCGGCCGCAAGCCGGCAGCGCTTTCGGGTGGCCAGCGGCAGCGTGTCGCGCTCGGCCGGGCGATCGTTCGCGAACCGGCGGCCTTCCTGCTTGACGAACCGCTGTCCAATCTCGATGCGCAACTGCGTGCCGAGATGCGGCTCGAACTCGTGAAGCTGCACCGGCGCCTCGGCCGCACCATCGTCCATGTCACCCACGACCAGGTCGAGGCGATGACCATGGGCGATCGCATATGCATCATGCGCGATGGTCGCCTGATCCAGGCCGGCCGGCCGCTTGAAGTCTATGCCGACCCGGTCAACACCTTCGTCGCACGCTTCCTGGCGACGCCGCCGATGAACCTCATTCCGGCCACGCTTCAGGCCGCACCTGGCGAAGGGCTCTCCGTCCTGACCGACAGCGGTGCCGTGCTTGCCGTCCCCGCCCGCCACCGCAACGCTTATGGCGAGCGTGCCGGGCGCCGCGTCATTCTGGGCGTGCGGGCCGAGGATTTCCACGAAAGCCCCGACAAGCCGGACTGGCAGAAGATTGCCGTACGGGTCGTGGCCGTCGAGGCTCTCGGCGCCGAGAACGTCCTGATCGGCCAGATTGCCGGTCACGCCACCGGCAGGGATGATGCTCACCCCGCGGGGGGCGACAAGCCGTTTGAGATCGCCGCCCGCCTCAGCCGTTATTTCACGGCGCCCGTCGGCTCGATGGTCGAACTCTACATCGACCCGCTGCCGATGCACCTCTTTGATCCCGAAACCGAACTGGTCATCGCGCGGCCGAGCCTCATGGGGGCCACGCGATGACCAGCATGGACAGAAACGAACGGCCGGCCTTTCGTCGCCGCTTCGGCTTGCATTTCGGGCTGATTGTCGTCTGCGCCATCGTGCTGCTGCCGCCGCTCTGGGTGCTGCGGACAAGCTTCGTCCCCGAGCAGTTGTCCTACAGCAACGAGCTGATGCCGGCCTTTACGACGGACAATTATTCGGCGCTGCTGTCGAGCCGCTTCGGTCAGTCGTACCTCAACAGCCTGATCGTCGCGCTCGGCTCGGTTCTGCTCGCATTGCCTTTTGCCGCCACCACCGGCTATGCCTTCGCCCGCTTCCGCACGGGCGGTCGTTGGGCGCGTTTTGCCGTTCTGGCGACGCAGATGTTGCCGCCCGTGGCGCTGGTGCTGCCGACCTTCACGCTGTTCCGAAGCCTGGAGCTCAGCAATTCGCTGACGGGGCTGATCATCGTCTATGCCGCGCTCAACCTGCCTTTCCTGACCTGGATCCTGATGGGCTTCTTCGAGGGCATTCCAGTCGATCTGGAATGGGCGGCGATGACCGACGGCGCGACCGCCTGGGGCGCCTTCTGGCGTATTGTCCTGCCGGTGTCGATGCCCGGTATCGCGGCCGCCGGCGTGCTCGGCTTCATCCTGGCT
>NZ_RZPB01001092.1:0-1553 GCF_003998535.1 Mesorhizobium sp. M7A.F.Ca.AU.002.02.1.1
TCCTTGACCGCGGCAAGGCCGGGTTGGCCGTCGAAGGTGGTGACACCGGCGAGCCAGGCATCGAGACGGCTCTTGTTGGCCGTGATTGCCTTCAGCGCGCCGTCCTCCGGCTTCATGCCGTCATTGATCAGATAACCCATGCCGACATTCTCGAAATCGATGTCGAAGGCGAGGTTTTTCAAGAACTGTGCGACGTTCGGGCATTGCTGCAGATAGCCCTTGCGCACCTGCGTCGTCACCGTCGCGGCGCCGAAATTCGGGCCGAAGAACTTGTCGCCGCCGGTCAGATATTTGAAGTCGTACATCATGTTCATCGGGTGCGGCGCCCAGCCCTGGAAGACGATGAACTGCTTCTCCTTGATCTCGTAGCCGACCTCGGAAAGCATGCCGGCTTCGCTCGATTCGACCACCTGCCAGCCGTCCAGGCCAAAGGCGGGATCGGCGATAGCGTCCATCATCAACTGGTTTGAACCGGGCTCGATGCCGTACATTTTCTTGCCGAATTTGTCGGCGAATTTGTGCAGGTCGGAAATGTCCTTGACGCCGGCTTCCCAGACATAGGTCGGCACGGCGAATGTGTATTTGGCGCCTACGAGATTGACGCGCACATTCTCGACCGAGCCGTCCTTCTTGTAGGGCTCGTAATAGGTGACCATGGCCGGGTCCCAGTAGCCCAGGAACAGGTCGAGGTCCCTGTTTTTCATGCCCTCGTAGATGACGTTGATGCCGAGCACCTGGCTTTGCGGCTGATAGCCAAGCGCCTCCAACAGGACATTTGCGACTCCTGTGGTGAAGGCAAGGTCGTTCCAGCCGGGTTCGGCCATGCGGACCGTCTTGCACTCTTCGGCCTCGGCCGCCTGGGCCGCATGAGTGGCCAACATGAGGCCGGCAAGGCAGACGCCATTTGCAAGGATGCGCAACATTTCGGTTCTCCTCGTCCGTAAAATTGACCAATTGGTCTTTTTATTGTCCCATGGGTCAATTCTTGATCTGAACGGACGAAGATGTCAACGTGGATTCGAAATGCATGGACCGATCCCGTGAAACTCAAGCGTCTCAGTGAGATCCGCCGCAAGGAATTGCGGCAGGCGGCCTTCGCGGTGCTGGAGCGCGAGGGCATTGCCGGCGCGACACTGGAAAAGGTGGCGGCGCAGGCCGGTGCCTCCAAGGGCATCGTGCTGCACTATTTCCGCAACAAGCAGGAATTGTTCGAGCACGCGATGCGTGAGGCAAACGCCGTCCTGTGCCAGGCGGTGATCGCGCGGCTTCGCCGGGCGCAGACTCCGATGGAGCGCATGGATGCGGTGATCGAGGGCAATTTCGAGGAGCATCTGTTCCAGCCGCCTCTCTGCCATGCCTGGCTGTCGCTCTGCGCCGAGGTGCCGCGCGACGAGAAGATGGCTCGTATCCAGAGGGTGATCCATGCGCGCATGCGCTCGAACCTGTTGTCGGGCCTGCGCGGCCTCGCCTCGCCCGGAGATGCCGACGACATCGCGCTTGGCGTCACCGCGCTGATCGACGGGCTTTGGTTGCGGCTCGGCCTGCAGCCGGGC
>NZ_RZPB01001093.1:0-1551 GCF_003998535.1 Mesorhizobium sp. M7A.F.Ca.AU.002.02.1.1
CAGCGCCAGCATCGGCGCGACGACAAGCACCACTGGTTCAGCGATCACGCTCGCCGGCGGCAATGATCTTGTCCACGCCACACTGAACTACACCGGCTCGATCAACGTCAGCGCGGGTAGCGTCTTGCAAGTCGGCGGCGGCGACTGGAGCGAGCTCAACATGAGCGGTTCGGTCGTTTCGACCTCGGCAGTAGCACTGCCGGGGACAGCGGTCTTCACCTTCAGCGGCAACGCCGAGGGCGTGTACAATATTTCGAGCACGATCAATCATACCGGGAGCGCCGTCGGCGTCTTGTTTGACGGATCGTCCGAGGGAACGGCCACCTTCTCCGGCACCTCGAAGATATTCGACACCAGCAGCGGCGCCAACGGCGCCATCGTCAAGCTCCCCAGCATCGGCCCGACCCAGGGCACGGGCTCGCTCGCCTTTACCGGCGGCAACCTCAAGATCACCACCGCCAGCGGCGCCGGCTTCAGCGCCAGCACCTTCGGCGCCGGCACGATCAGCGTCAGCGGCACCGGCAACACCATCACCACCGGCACGGGAACCGCGCTGAAGCTTGGCGATGCGACGGCGGTCGTGGCCGGGGCGACAGGCGCGACGGTCGGCGCGGACGGCATCAAGTTCGACACGATTTCGACCAATGGCGCGGCGACCGGCATATCACTCAACAATGTCAGCGGCGGCGCCATCGATCTCGGGGCGGTCGACCTGCAGGGCATCACTGGCACCGGCGTCCAGGTTTCCGGCACGCTCGGCTCGACGCTGGATTTCCACAGCCTGAACATCGGGATCGCGGCAAGCGCCACCAACGCCGTCGGCCTCGACCTCAATGGCGCGGCGCTCGGCACGAGCACCATCACGGCCGACGATTTCGATGTCGACGGCGGCAACTCCACCGGTTCGCTCGGCATCGACATGGCCGGCACGACGACAACCGGCACCGGCAAGATCCAGCTCGGTGACCTCCTCAACAACAATCCTGGCCCTGCTGGTCAGACGTCGACCATCACCAAGGTCGCCCAGGGCGTCCAGTTCTCCAGCGCCACCAACGCCAGGCTGGTGTTCGGCGACGGCGGCAGCCCGGCCGAATCGAAGATCGAGACCTTCGGCAACGGCCAGGTCATCCACGCCACCGACACGCTGCCGACATCGGGCGACTACAATTTCAACGACGTCAACTTCAGCGGCGACACGTCGAACCTGTCTTCGTACAAGGTCTACTATGTCACCGCCGATGCCACCGCCCTTGGCGACGGCAGCCTGCTCAATCCGGGCACCTATACCAACGCCCAGGCATCTACCGCCAATGTCATTGTGCTCATCGACAAGAACGTCGACGGCGGCCAGGCGACGATTGACCTCGGCGGTACGTCGTTCCAGCTCGATGACGGGCAGGTACTGCTCGCCTTCAAGAGCGACGACGCGGCCGTCGATGTCTCGCAGCTCGGCGTCGATACCAGCGCCGGCGCTTCGGCTGCGTTCCATTTCACCACCGTGCAAAACTCGCCGATCATCGCGGCACCGGCGGGCATCGACACGCTACGGCC
>NZ_RZPB01001094.1:0-1546 GCF_003998535.1 Mesorhizobium sp. M7A.F.Ca.AU.002.02.1.1
CTGGTAGACGATGACGCCTTGCGTCTCCTTCACCAGATGGTCGATCTTGGGATGGATCGAGGCCATCTCCTCCTCGCCATGCTTGCGGGCGTTGTAGGTCGGGATGTTTTCCATCGGGCCGGGTCGATACAGTGCGACCAGCGCGATGATGTCCTCGATGCAGTCGGGCCGCATGCCGATCAGCGCCTTGCGCATGCCGGCACTTTCCACCTGGAACACGCCGACCACTTCGCCGCGCGACAGCATGGCGTAGGTCTCGGGATCGTCGAGCGGGATGGTTGCCAGGTCGATCTCGATGCCGCGCCGGCGGATCAGCTTCACCGCCGTCTCCAGCACGGTCAGCGTCTTCAGGCCGAGGAAGTCGAACTTCACCAGTCCGGCCTGCTCGACATATTTCATGTTGAACTGGGTGACGGGCATGTCCGAGCGCGGATCGCGGTACATCGGCACCAGCTCCGAGAGCGGCCGGTCGCCGATGACGATGCCGGCGGCGTGCGTCGAGGCATGGCGGTAGAGGCCTTCCAGCTTCTGCGCCATGTCGAGCAGCGTCTGAACGATCGGCTCCCTCTCGGCCTCTTCGGCAAAGCGCGGCTCGTTGGCGATGGCGTCGGCGAGCTTGACCGGATTGGCCGGGTTCTGCGGCACCATCTTGGAGAGCTTGTCGACCTGGCCATAGGGCATTTGCAGGACGCGGCCGACGTCGCGCAGCACGGCGCGCGCCTGCAGCGTACCGAAGGTGATGATCTGGCCGACCTGGTCGCGGCCGTATTTCTGCTGGACGTAGCGGATGACCTCCTCGCGCCGATCCTGGCAGAAGTCGATGTCGAAGTCGGGCATCGACACGCGGTCGGGATTGAGGAAGCGCTCGAACAGCAGCGAGAAGCGCAGCGGATCAATGTCGGTGATGGTGGTCGAATAGGCGACCAGCGAGCCTGCGCCCGAACCGCGGCCAGGCCCGACCGGAATGCCTTGCGCCTTGGCCCATTTGATGAAGTCGGCAACGATCAGGAAGTAGCCGGGAAACTTCATCTTGGTGATGATGCCAAGCTCGAAGTTCAACCGCTCGCGGTATTGCTCGACCGTATAGCCCGCGGTCGGGCCATGCATGGCAAGGCGCGCGTCGAGCCCCTCATGGGCCTGGCGGGCCAGTTCGTCGGCTTCCGCCTGCACGGCGGCGTCATTGTCGGCGACATCGCCGCCGGTGAAGCGCGGCAGGATCGGATTGCGGTTCTTCGGGTAATAGGAGCAGCGCAGCGCGATCTCGACAGTGTTGTCGATCGCCTCCGGCAGGTCGGCAAAGAGCCTTGCCATATCGGCCTGGCTGCGCAGGAAATTGTCGGGCGACAGCCGGCGGCGGTTGTCGGCGGCAACGACCGATCCCTCGGCAATGGCAATCAGCGCGTCATGTGCGTCATAGTCGTCGCGAGAGGAAAAGAACGCCTCGTTGGTGGCGACCAGCGGCAGTTCATGGGCATAGGCCAGATCGATCGAGGATTTTTCGATCACGCGATCATAACCGGAAACCCGATCAAGCTCGACATAGAGC
>NZ_RZPB01001095.1:0-1543 GCF_003998535.1 Mesorhizobium sp. M7A.F.Ca.AU.002.02.1.1
CACCGGGGTTGGGTTCGATGAAATAGGACAGCGTGACGCGGAGCTCGACCTGGGCAGCGCCGAGCGCCGCGAGCTGCTCCTTCGGCCAAGGCAGGCGATGCAGCTTCATGTCACGCGTTTTGGCAGCCGCGCCGCCCTCGCGCTGGAAAGGCTGAAGCTCATCTTCAACGATAAGCGTGAGGTCGTTCACCGTTGACAGAAGCGCGCGCCCAAGATCTGGCACGCCGTAACCATAGCGCCGCACGAGCGCCTGGATCTCGCCCTTCGCTCCGTTGCACGCATCGATGCGTGCGCGCATCGCCGGAGTCCATTCGGCCGAGTGGACGATCAGGGCGCGAACCGTTTCAGGCCACAGCTCGGGGCGCGCTGATAGAATTAGTCCCGCCATCCGTGCGGCATGGGCCGTTGCCGCGCTCGTATCTCCGAGGGTGGTGAAGTGGCGCAGTTCGGGTCGATAGAAAGTGGTCAATATCTGCAGATCGTCGATCGGCTCGCCAGGCAACACACCGTCATGGGCGAGATTGCCGCCTTCGAAGACGACCTCGGGCTTCACCGGCCACTGCCTGTCCCAAACGACCGAAGTGCGACTGCGCGGCGAGAGCTCGCCGACCGGCGCGATCGGAGCGTAGCCCGCAAAGTCGGTGTCAATGATATCGACCTTTTCTGTGAAAGCGCCGACCGTCAGCGCATTCCAGGCCTGAGAAGGATCATCGACTGCTTCCAGATCGTTGCGCGTCAAATGCTCGGCCGGCATGAGGTCATCGCCGATGTTGCCGGCAGAGAGAACGATCAAGCGTCGCTGCTCCTCTTCGAAACAGAGTTGGTCGATAGCGGCAGACCACGATGTGGGCCTTCCACGCGCCGGACTGGCGCTTGTCACAGCCATTGCGATCGCGCGGCGGCGCTCCGGCGCCTGCACCTCGGCGCGGGCGATCGCTTCCGCGGTGATCGAGCCATAGAGTTCTGGATCGTTTGCCTCGTCTTCTGGCGGAAGGATACGGACACTCTCCAGCCGAAAGGGCAATGGAACTGGATCGCCTCCGACCAGGAGCGGGACCAGATCACCGTACAGGCCGACACCTGCCATTCGCGTCCCGTGGCCGCTCCACGCAGGTGTGTCGTCGCTGCCCCATGCCGGTTTGACGGTGTGCCAGTCTTCAACGGCAAGTGCGGGTTCGATCAACGGGTGGGTGCGACGTACGCCGCTGTCGAGAATGCAGACCGCAATATCGGATTGAGGCGGTCTGACGCGCCCGAGAAGCTCGTCGCTCCAGTCCCTTTGCTCCGCGCCGCCAAGGCCCATGAAGAAGGACGGCGTATCCTTCGCGCGCCGCAGCTCGGCGACGACATCGCTGTGCGCAATCATGCGGTCGAGCATTGCCGTGCTGGCGAGTGCCAGCATGACCACCCGCTCCGGAAACCTGACCGCATGCGTGCGCAAAGTGATGTTCAGGGCTTCGGCAATGTGCTCGAAGTTCTCGCGGCGACCGTCGCGCAGCCAGACTTCCCACCACACCTGCTCGTCAGCGGCCTGGGGGAAGAG
>NZ_RZPB01001096.1:0-1539 GCF_003998535.1 Mesorhizobium sp. M7A.F.Ca.AU.002.02.1.1
TCTATCGCCACCGCGAGCATCTGATCACCCTTGTCGCCGAGCCTCAAAAAGCCGGAGCTGTGACCGACCCTGTCGATCTCTCTGAGGGCGGTTTTTCGCTGGTGCAGTGGAGCGACGGCGCCTTCTCCTACTGGGCGATTTCCGACATGGAGCGGCCGGAGCTGGACGATTTCGTAGCGCGCTTCCGCGCCGCCACCGTGACCGGCTGATAGCCGACCGCCCAAACCTTTTCAGCCAATATCAAGTGCGACGTCACCGCTGGCTCGGCTACTTCGCGGTCAGACAGACCCACGGCACCAGCATGGTGCCGACCTCGGACGTGCGCGTGCAGCGTCGGCTGGCCCAGTTCCCGACAGCCGCCGTCCCTGATTTTGGGACCTCCAAAAGAATTTCGCGCCACCCGGGAATAAAGGGATGTCTTGGCGAGTCTTGTTGTTAGCGGGGCCAATTTCCCGGCACGCAACCAAGAAACGAAACAAGGATCTACCAAAATGACCAAGCTCGCTCTCAGCGTGGCTGCCATGCTGCTTGCCTCAAGCGCTGCCTTTGCCGGCAGCGACCATGGCGCCACCAACTCCAACCAGCCGGCCACCAGCGTCGACACCAACGCTACTGCTTCCATTCCCTCCGCGCCGCGTCAGGACAGCGTCGACTCCAAGGTGACGACCGGGCCGAGCCAGGGGTCGGTTCAGGACATCATCAACCGGCACAACAACGACGGACTCTGGGGCCGCTGAACGCGCCTCGACCTCCAAACAACAACTTCTCTCAATCCTCAAGATCAGGAACTGTTTCAATGAAAAAGATCGTCCTTACCGCTGCCGCCATCCTCGTTGCCAGTGGCACGGCCTTCGCCGGCAGCGACCACTACGGCTCGAACACTTCCCGCCAGCCGGTCGCCAGCCATTCGGCTTCAAAAATCGACACCTCGCACACCAGCTCGATCCGAGAGGTCAAGAAGATCCATGGTGGTGCCGATGCCAGCGTGCCGGCGCAGTACGGCCAAGGCATCTGGGGCAACTGAGTTTCATCCGGTCAGGACCGATAGGTTCGGCAATCAGGACGGAGGGCCACGCTTGGCTTTCCGCCACCCCCACCTCTTAACACAGGAGATCATCATGTTTAACATGACACGTCGCACGTTGCTTGGGTCCGCAACTGCCGCTGCCGCATTCGGCCTCGCCGGCAGGTTGGAATTCACCCGTCCTGCCTTCGCCGAAACAGCAGTCGAGCCGGCCGTTGGCTTCTACAAATACATGGTCGGCGATATCGAGATCACCGCCATCTATGACGGCATCTGGCGCAAGCCGCACGACCCAGCTTTCATCAAGGATGTCTCCGTCGAGGACACCAAGGCAGCCCTTGCCAAGGCCGGCCTGACGACAGACTTCATGCCTATCCCGCTCACCGTCGTCGTCCTCAAGATGAACGGCAAGGTGATTATGATGGATGCCGGTTCGGGCGTCGGCCAATGGCAAACCAATGCCACCCATCTGCCGGCCAACATGGCCGCCGCTGGCATCGACTACAAGACTATCG
>NZ_RZPB01001097.1:0-1538 GCF_003998535.1 Mesorhizobium sp. M7A.F.Ca.AU.002.02.1.1
GTGCTGCTCTTGATCATGGTCGAGGTGCTTAACACCGGCATCGAGGCGGCATGCGACGCTTTCAGCCGCGAGTTCAATGTCGACATCCAGTTGGCCAAGGATTGCGGTTCGCTGGCGGTGCTGATTTCGGTGCTCATCGTCGCCGGTGTCTGGGGCATCGCCATTATCGAGCGGATCACTGGGCTACCGATCTAGCCTTTCGATGCCTATATGGCAGTCACCAAAGGAGACTGTCATGGCCGGGGCCGCCAATTTTCTGCTTCTCGAACGCGTGGGCCTGCCAGACGATCTGCGCTGGCTCGTCGAAAAATACCCGCGTGAAAACTGGCAGGACCATGCCAACGTCCACGGCATCGCCAATATGTGGCTGCAGCGGCACGACATGTTCCGCGAACTTGGCGGCATGCTGGCCAACGGCATTGACGACTTCCGTGAGGGACGGCTGACGGCGCCTGATTTCGCGCGCTGGTTCGCGCCGCGCCTCAATCATTTTCTTGGGCATCTCGACGGTCACCACAATGTCGAGGATTATCAATATTTCCCGATCTTCGCCAAGGCCGAGCCCCGTTTGAAGCGCGGCTTCGAGATTCTCGATGCCGACCACCACACCATCCATGAAGGGCTGGAGCGCAATGCCGAGGCGGCCAATGCCTTCATTAAGACGCTTCAGGAGAGCGAGGACAGACAGCGCTTTGCAGCCGACGCCTATGCCGACGAAAACAGCCGGCTGATCGCCATGCTGACAAGACATCTTGCCGACGAGGAAGACCTGATCGTCCCGCTTATCCTCGATCGGGGGGATCAGGCGCTCGGCGTGGATTGACGATCAGCCTTCCCTGGCGCGTTCCCTCCTGGCGATGTGACGGGCGACGAGCCATGCCACAACGGCCACGGTCAGGCCGATGCCAAGACCGATCAGCAACCGTTCGTGATGCATCAGCGCCTGGCCGATGAAGTGCTCTGCGCCAAGTCCAAAGACATAACCGATCGTACCGAACAGCACCGCCCAGACCGCCGATGAAAGCGCGTTGAGGATGACGAAGCGCGGCGCTGTGATATTGGAGAGCCCGGCTGCAATGCCGCCGACGAGACGCATGCCGTAGATATAGCGGTTCGACAGCACGAAAATGTCGGGATGGGTGTTGAGCAGGCGAAAGGCGCGGCGAAAGCCGGGCCGCTTGCGCAATCTGACGACATAGGGATGGTCGGCAAAGCTTCGTCCGAGGATGAAGAAGAAAGTGTCGCCGACAAAGGCGCCGAGGCCGGCCGCAAGGACGGCGTGCCACAGCACGAAGACCTGCTGGTGGGCGAAGAAGCCGCCGAGAATGGCAGCACTTTCGCCCTCCGCGATGCAACCGACAAAGACCGCGAGCAGCCCGTATTGTTCGATGAAATGGTGGATCGCGTCGGTCATGAAGCCGACTGCTGCGAAGACAGCCTTTCGTCGATCCGCTTGATCATCTCGGTCAGTTGCACGATCTCGTCGCGCATGCCGAGAATCTGGCCGTGGCGCAGTTCATCCAGCTTTTCATGCAGCG
>NZ_RZPB01001098.1:0-1537 GCF_003998535.1 Mesorhizobium sp. M7A.F.Ca.AU.002.02.1.1
CTGGAATCCCGACTTCTGCGGCGATCTGGACATGGAGATCAAGGCCGACGGCACCTGGTTCTATCTGGGCACGCCGATCGGGCGCATGCCGCTGGTGCAGCTTTTCTCCTCGGTGCTGCGCAAGGACGCCGATGGCAGGACCTATCTGGTGACACCGGTAGAAAAGGTCGGCATCCGCGTCGCCGATGCGCCGTTCATCGCCGTCGAAATGGACGTTTCGGGCAGCGGCGAGGCGCAGACAATCACCTTCCGCACCAATGTCGGCGACGTCGTCGAAGCCGGGCCGGAACGGCCGCTGCGGTTTGTCGATGAGAACGAGACCGGCGGGTTGAAGCCCTATGTGCTGGTGCGTGGCCGTCTGGAGGCGCTGGTGGCGCGGCCGGTGATGTATGAACTGGTCGGGCATGGCGAGGAGATCGAAATCGGCGGCGAGACGATGTTCGCGGTGCGCTCCAAGGGCGCCGTGTTCCCGATCATGCCGGCGGACCAGTTGAAGCGGCTGAGCGCGTGATGGACCAGGTGACGCCGGCGCCGTTTTCATCCGCGGATTTTCGCGCGCGCTTTGCCGTGCAGCCCGATGCACATGCAGGCGACGACGACTATGGCGACCATCGCTTCAACCCCGGCCATCCGCGCCTCAACCAGGGCAAGGCGCTGCGCAATGCCGCGGTGCTGATCCCGGTGGTCGATCATGAGGGCGATGCGACGGTTCTTCTGACCAAACGGGCCGAAAAGCTGCGCAGCCATTCGGGGCAGGTGGCCTTTCCCGGCGGCACTATCGATCCGACCGATCCGAGCCCTGAGGCGGCGGCGCTGCGCGAGACCTTCGAGGAGATCGGGCTTGGCCGAGATGGCATCGAGATCATCGGCCGCATGCCCGACTATGTCGCCGGCAGCGGCTACCGCATCGCCCCGGTGCTTGGCATCGTGCGGCCCGGTTTCCAACTGACGCTCAACGCAGACGAGGTCGATGCCGCTTTCGAAGTGCCGCTGCGCTTCCTGATGGACCCGGCCAACCACAAGCGCGACAGCCGTATGTGGAACGATCTCGAATGGTTCTTCTACGACATGCCTTACGGCGACCGGCGCATCTGGGGCGTCACCGCCGGCATCATTCGTACTCTCTATGAAAGGCTCTATGCGTGAGTGTCTCGATCGCGGGCAGGGCCGATTGGCTCACCGACAAGCATCTACAGCGCCTGCTGTTCGCATTGGCCGAAGGCGGTGAAGAGGCGCGAGTCGCCGGCGGCGCGGTGCGCAACACGCTGATGGACCAGCCGGTCGCCGACATCGACATCGCCACCACCTGCTTGCCGCAGCAAACCCTCCGCCGCGCCGAAGCGGAAGGGTTCAAGGCGGTGCCAACCGGCATCGAGCATGGGACGATCACCGTGGTTGCCGGCGGAAAGCCCTATGAAATCACCACCTTGCGCGCCGATATCGAAACCGACGGGCGGCGCGCGAAAGTGTCGTTCGGGCGCGACTGGAAGCTCGATGCCGAGCGGCGCGACTTCACCATCAACGCGCTCTATGCCGA
>NZ_RZPB01001099.1:0-1531 GCF_003998535.1 Mesorhizobium sp. M7A.F.Ca.AU.002.02.1.1
GGCATGGCGGGCTCCAGTTGGGGCCGGATCGCATCACAGGCTGGGCGATAAATCCAGAGGCGTTCTCGCCGCGCTGGCGATGGCTGAAGACTTACTTCACCGGATGGGCGGCGAGCCAGGCCTGCATCTGCTTGATCTCTGCTTCCTGCGCGGCGATGACGCCTTCGGCCAGCTTGCGGATTTCCGGGTCCTTGCCATTGGCAAGTTCAACCTTGGCCATGTCGATCGCACCCTGATGGTGCGGGATCATGCCTCTGACGAAATCGACGTCGGCATTGCCGGTATAGTCGGACGCCATCATGTCGGCATGCATCTTGTCCATCGCCGCCTTGTAGCCTTCCGTCGAAGGACTGGTCGCGTCCGTCGCCATAGCGCCCATGTCGTGTTTCATCTCTTCGCTCTGCGCCGGAACGCTTTCGAGGAAGACGGCAACCAGCATTCCGGCCGCCATCAGCAGCAGCACGAGTTTTTTGGCGAAGGTCATACATGGTCTCCTGTTGGATGGGTTTCGTATTTGGGGGCTTGGATCAGAGTTTCAATGTTCTCAGCCGCAATGCGTTTGCGATCACCGACACCGAGGACAGGCTCATCGCCGCCGCTGCCAGCATCGGCGACAGCAGCGTGCCGGTGAGCGGATAGAGCACGCCGGCGGCGACCGGCACGCCAAGCACGTTGTAGAGGAAGGCAAAGAACAGGTTCTGGCGGATGTTGCGGATCGTCGCCTGAGCCAGCGTGCGCGCCCGCACGATGCCGTTGAGGTCGCCTTTGACCAAGGTGATGCCGGCGCTTTCGACGGCGACATCGGCGCCGGTGCCCATGGCGATGCCGACATCGGCGGCGGCAAGGGCCGGTGCATCGTTGACGCCGTCGCCGGCCATGGCAACGCCGGTGCCTTTTGCGCGCAGTTCCTCGACAAGGGCTGCCTTCTGTTCCGGCAGCAGGCCGGCGCGGACCTCGTCGATGCCGAGGCTTCTGGCGATCGCGTTGGCCGTGCGTTCATTGTCGCCGGTCGCCATGATGATCCGCAAGCCGCTTTCATGCAGCGCCTTGATCGCCTCGGCCGTCGTTGTCTTGATAGGGTCGGCGACGGCGACGATGCCGGCCAGTTTTTTGTCGACAGCAACGAACATCGCCGTCTTGCCTTCGAGTTGCAGCGCCTCGGCCTTGGCCGAGATGGATGCGATGTCGACGCCAAGGTCGGCCATCATCGCGGCGTTCCCGAGCGCGACCGTCTTTCCCGAGACCGAACCGGACACACCCTTCCCGGTGACCGCCTCGAAGCCGCTGGCCTCTGCAACGGTCACGCCGCGCGTAGCGGCGCCGTCAACGATGGCTTCAGCCAGCGGATGCTCCGAGCCTTTCTCCAGGCCCGCGGCAAGCGCCAGCAATTCGTCTTCGGAAAAGCCGTTTGCCGTGACGACATCGGTCAGCTTCGGCCGGCCTTCGGTCAGCGTCCCCGTTTTGTCGACGATCAGCGTGTCGACGGAAGCGAAGCGTTCGAGTGCTGCGGCTTCCTTGATCAGCACGCCGG
>NZ_RZPB01000109.1:0-12033 GCF_003998535.1 Mesorhizobium sp. M7A.F.Ca.AU.002.02.1.1
GACCAGCTGTTCCTGGGCGGCTTCACAAAGAGCGACAACGACACCGGACGCGGAGACGGCAAGCCGCTCCTCGAAGCCCGCCTGAAGAAATACGCAATAGATTGGGCGCTGCTGTCGGCCGACGACAGCCGGATTCCCTTCTTCGACCAGTTGGGCTGGAAACGGGCCTACTCGGACGATTACGCGGTAATCTATCTGCCCGGCGCCTGATCCTGTGCGTTCCTGGCGGATTTCGCGACAGCCAATATATGCCTTGACACCCATGTTGCAGCGCAGCAAAATTGCTGCCTGAGGGTAAGCCTGTGAGACCGACGAGCCGGGATTTTCAGCACGACCGAAGGCATCGCCGCATGAGCGTGTCGGGTGCGGCCGCACGGATCATGGTGGTCGCGCGCGAGCCGGCCGGATGAACTACCGGCGCGACATCGACGGCCTGCGGGCCGTTGCGGTGCTGCCCGTCGTGCTCTTCCATTTCGGCGTGTCCGCCATTCCTGGCGGCTTCACCGGTGTCGACATCTTCTTCGTCATATCGGGCTATCTGATCAGCGGCAGCCTGCTCGATGATCTTGAGCGGGGCCAGTTCTCGATCGGCCGCTTCTACTGGCGCCGCGCCCGGCGCATCCTGCCGGCGCTGACCTTCGTCATCCTGCTCTCGAGCATTGCCGCCTGGTTCATCCTTCTGCCTTCGGATCTCCACGAATTCAGCCTTAGCGTGATCGCCGCCGCGACCTTCTGGTCGAATATCTATTTCTGGAGAACGATGAACTATTTCTCCATCGACGCAGAACTGCGGCCGCTCCTGCACACATGGTCGCTTTCGGTGGAAGAGCAGTATTATATCTTCGCGCCGATCCTGCTTTATCTGATCCACCGATACGTCTCGAAGCGCTGGCTGACGGTACTTCTGCTGATGGCCGTCGGCAGCTTTGCCCTGGCAGTCATAGCAACCTCGCTGGCACCGACGGCAGGCTTCTATCTCTTGCCGACGCGCATATGGGAGCTGGCGCTGGGCGCCATGCTGATGTTGCGGAAGCCTCCGGTCCTAGCCGGTCGGCTGGCGGTGGAACTGATCGGCCTCGCCGGCTTTGCCCTGATTGCGTTTGGCTTTGTGATGATTTCGGACAGCGATCCGTTTCCCGGCTACAATGCCCTATTCCCCTGCATCGGAACAGCACTGCTGATCTATGCTGGCCAGGATAACGCGGACAGGCCGGCACCTGTCGCCACTCGCGTGCTTCGGTTGGCGCCGCTGGTCTGGGTCGGCCTGATTTCCTATTCGCTTTACCTCGTCCACTGGCCAATCAACTCGTTCGTCCATTATCTCTCGCTGAAGACCGTCGGTGTGCCAACGATTGTCGCGATGACGGTGGCCAGTTTCGCCCTGGCGGCATTCTCCTGGAAATATGTCGAGCAGCCCTTCCGCCAGAAACGAGCCTATACCGCACCGCTGCCTATCTTCGCTTTTTCGGCGACGGCCATCGCGCTGCTGTGCGCCGGTGGTTTGGCCGGTGCACTGGGCAACGGTTTCCCGCAACGGTTCCCGGACTTCTCGACCGAACGTATCCGGGTCGGCGACTGGCGCAACGGCATCTGCTTCAACGAAAACGGGACCCGCATCGAAGACTGGAATCTCGCCGACTGCACCCGTACAACGGGCTTTGCCACCAATGTGCTGCTGTGGGGCGATTCTTTCGCTGCCCATTATGTATCGGGACTTGAGCCCAACGCCCAGAAAATCCAGGCCAATGTCATCCAATACACCTATGCCGGCTGTCCGCCCGACCTGACCTATTTTTCCTATGCTCGGCCCGCCTGCACCCGCTTCAACGAACGGGCCTTGTCGATCATTCGCGACGCAAACATCCAGGCGGTGATCCTGAGCGGCCGATGGACCGACTACCAGGCCAGGGGCTTCGCCGGCCTGCAGAAGACGATCGACCGGCTTCGCGAGATGGGGGTCAAGGTCTATACCGTCGGCCAGTCTCCGGAATTCATCGCCGACGTCCAGAAGATCGCTTTCTTGGTGAAGCGGGAGCATGCCGGAACCACATCCTGGCCTATGGCTATGGATCCGGGCATCAACGCACGGGTTCTGCCGTTCACCAAAGGGGCCGATTTCATAGATCCGCTGACGTATCTGTGCGACTCGGCCGGTTGTTCATACGCCGACGCCAAGACCAATGAATTTCTCTACTTCGACTATGGCCACTTCTCTTCCGCCGGCGCGACGCTGGCCATCTCGAAATACTGGCCAAGTTTCGCCACCAGCGACAAGGCCGCGAAGGCAAACCGGCAATTCACGGCCGCAGGCGCGCCGTGATCCGCAGCACGACGGCGTCGTGCCGAAACGGACCGCTTTGCGATTGCCCGAAGGCCAACCCTCATGCTAACGAGGGCGCACGCGGGTATGATGTAATGGTAGCTTGTCAGCTTCCCAAGCTGAACGCGCGGGTTCGATTCCCGCTACCCGCTCCAGCCTAAGGCGTCAGAACCATTTCAGCGCCTGCCTGTTCGTCGAACACAACCGAGCAGCCTCTCGCCAGCGCCACCGTTGCGAGGGCGTTTGCCGCCGCGTCATCCGATGAAACGAAGTCGCCGGTCAACACCCGCAATTCTTCCACGCCTTCAGCCATGGACACGAAATTGCCGACCGATCGATCGTGCTTGCAGGCCTCGATCACGCAAAGCAGGTCGATGATTTCGAAGCTGCGCATGTTCAGCCTCCAGAAGAAATCGTCCCTTGCAAGATCATGAACGCATCGGCGGGAAATAATGTTCCCAGTTCGCTTTCGCTGGCCTCGGCCTGGCGGCGCTTTCGCCGGAGAAGCTTACCTGATCCAGCCATCATCCCACTTCCCTCAGAATGAAGTCGTGCAGCATCTTGGCGGCCGGCGACAGCGCGCGATTCCTCACCGTGATCAGGCTGTAGGGCCTGACCTCGATGTCGAATTCGGTCTGGACGACGTCGATGGCGCCGGCCAGCCCGTCAGGGTTCTGGATGAATTTCGCCACCTGGACAGAGACCGGTGCGATGGCATCGGATTGCGCGACCATGACCAGGGTCAGGAGCAGCGAACTGGTGTTCAGGATACGGTCCGGCAAAGCGATGTTGCGGTTGAGGAAGTTGCTCTCCATCGCCTGGCGCAAGGGCGAGCCGCCCGACTGGAAGACCCAGTCATAGGCGGCGGTGTCTTCCAGCCGCACCACGCTGCCCCTGGTGAGCGGGTGGCCACGGCGCACGATCAGGCAGGCTTTCTCGACGCCGATGACGCGCGACTCGAACAGCCGCGGATTGAGGTCGTCCGGGATGCGCGCGATGATGAAGTCATGGCGCGTGGCGATCAGCTCGCGTGCCAGCACATTGGAGGTCTCGACCTGCATGGTGATCTCGATGCGCGGATAGATGCGGCGGATTTCACGAATTGCCGGCACCGCCAGCTCGATTGCCGGCGCGGTCACGGCACCCAGGAAAACCGAACCACCCTTGCCCGCCGTGAGCTCGGAAATCTCGCGGTCGACCTCGCGCATCTCCAGCAGGATCGAGCGCGCGCGCCTGGCCAAAGCCTTGCCGTATGGCGTCAAGGTGATGCCGCGCGGCAGCCTCTCGCACAGCTTGACCTCCAGCACCGCCTCCATCTCCGCGATCATGCGCGAGGCCGCCGGCTGCGAAATGTTCAGAACCTGGGCTGCCGCGCTGACCCGGCCATGGTCGTCGAGCGCGACGATCATGCGCATGTGACGCAGACTGAGACCGCTGCGCAGCAGGGTTTCGCCATCGCCCGGTGCTTCTCTGTAACCATCTGAAGCTGTTGTCGGATTCGCTGGCCGCGCCATCGCTTTCCCTGCCTTCTGCTCGTGTACGACCGACATCGGGGTCAGCCCGTCACGTCGCAATACATATACCAACCATGATATAGCAACCATCAAAGATCGCATTTGACAGTTATGGCAAAGACCCACACCCTCCGCGCGTTCCAAGACGTGACGGTCGCCGACGAGAAAAATCGTATCGATTGAATCAGCGTCTCGGGGCCATGGGAGGATACCGGAGATCGATATGACGGCAGCGGTGCCTTGGCGCTTCTGCACGATTGCGCGGCCCGCGACCCCCGGGGTGCCGCGTCCATCAAACAGGGAGAGTTAAAGTGAAAATCATCAAGACACTGGCCGCCGTCGCGGCCCTTGGCATCGCTGCCATGACCTACTCGGCGCACGCAGCCGACAAGGGTCTCGTCGGCGTGCTGATGCCGACCAAGACCTCGCAGCGCTGGATCAATGACGGCGATGCCGTCAAGTCCCAGCTCGAGGCTCTCGGCTACACCGTCGACCTGCAATACGCGCAGGACGACATCCCCAACCAGCTCAGCCAGCTGGAAAACGAAATCACCAAAGGCCCGAAGGCGCTGATCATCGCTTCTATCGACGGCACCACCCTGTCGGATGCTCTGCAGAAGGCCGCTGACGCGGGCGTCGTCGTCGTCGCCTATGACCGCCTGATCAAGAAGACCGCCAATGTCGACTACTACACCACCTTCGACAATTTCGGCGTCGGCGTGATCCAGGCGAATTCGCTGGTCAAGGGCCTCAAGGAACGCTTCCCGAACACCAAGCCGTGGAACGTCGAACTGTTCGGCGGCTCGCCCGACGACAACAACGCCTTCTTCTTCTACAATGGCGCCATCTCCGTCCTGCAGCCGCTGATCGACGACGGCTCGATCAAGATCAAGTCCGGCCAGACCGGCATGGACAAGGTCGGCACGCTGCGTTGGCTCGCCGCCACCGCCCAGGCACGCATGGACAATCTGCTGTCGGCCAACTATTCGGATGGCAGCCGCGTCGATGGCGTTCTTTCGCCCTATGACGGCCTGTCGCGCGGCATCACCGCCTCGCTGCGCGCCGTCGGCTACGGCACCGAGGCTCAGCCTTGGCCAATCGTGACCGGTCAGGACGCTGAGACCGCTTCGGTCAAGCTGATCATCTCGGGCGAGCAGTACTCGACCGTGTTCAAGGACACCCGCGAACTGGCCAAGGCCACCGTCGAGCTCGTCGACAAGGTGCTCTCGGGCGGCAAGCCGGACGGACTCGATGAAAAGACCTACAACAACGACGTCAAGGTCGTTCCCTCGATCCTGTTGACGCCGCATGAAGTCGACAAGTCGAACTACCAGGCGCTGGTCGTCGACTCCGGCTACATCAAGGCCGACGAACTGAAGTAATCCCGGTTACAAAGTCAGGGGGTCCTGCGCAACGCAGGGCCCCTTTTCGTTCACCAGCGAGCCCGGTATTGTCACCGACCTCGCCGGCAATATTTGCCGAGCTCTCAAGGAGCGGTAGTCCCCATGGCCCCGACGATTTTGGAGATGCGCGACATCACCAAGACGTTTCCCGGCGTGAAGGCGCTGTCGAACGTCAATCTCAGCGTCGAGGAAGGCGAGATCCACGCCGTGGTCGGCGAAAACGGCGCCGGCAAGTCGACGCTGATGAAGGTGCTGTCGGGCGTCTATCCCTCCGGCACCTATGACGGCCAGATCATCTTCCAAGGCCAGGAATGCCAGTTCAAGGGCATCCAGGACAGCGAACACAAGGGTATCGTCATCATCCACCAGGAGCTAGCGCTGGTGCCGATGCTGTCGATCGCCGAAAACATCTTCCTCGGCAACGAGCACGCGAAATTCGGCGTCATCGACTGGGACGCCAACGAGGAGCGCACCAGTGCGCTGTTGAAGAAGGTGGGCCTTAAGGAGGACCCCAAGACGCTGATCACCAATATCGGCGTCGGCAAGCAGCAGCTGGTCGAGATCGCCAAGGCGCTGAGCAAGGAGGTCAAGCTCCTGATCCTCGATGAGCCTACGGCATCGCTCAGCGAAAAGGACAGCCAGGCGCTGCTTGACCTGCTGCTCGAATTCAAGCGGCAAGGCATGACCTCGATCCTGATCTCGCACAAGCTCAACGAGATCAACCGGGTCGCCGACAAGGTGACGGTGATCCGTGACGGGCGCACCATCGAGACGCTGGCCAAGAAGGACATCTCCGAAGACCGCATCATCACCTCGATGGTCGGTCGTTCCCTCGACGACCGCTATCCGCCGCGCGAGCCTGATATCGGCGAGATCGTGTTCGAGGTGAAGAACTGGTCGGTCTATCACCCGCTCCATGCCGAGCGGCAGGTGATCAAGGGTATCGACATCAATGTGCGCGAGGGCGAAGTGGTGGGCATTGCCGGGCTGATGGGCGCCGGCCGCACCGAATTCGCCATGAGCCTGTTCGGCCGCTCCTACGGCCGCCGCATCACAGGCGAGGTGCTGCTCAAGGGCAAGCCGATCGATGTGTCCTCGGTAAGCAAGGCGGTCCAACACGGCATCGCCTACGTCACCGAGGATCGCAAGACCTACGGGCTCAACCTCATCGACCATATCAAGCACAACATCACGCTGGCCAATCTCGGCGGCGTGGCCCGCCACAGCGTGATCGACGACATGCGCGAGCTCGCCGTTGCCAACGACTATCGCAAGAAGACCAATATCCGCGCTTCCAGCGTCTATCAGTTGACCGGCAATCTTTCCGGCGGCAACCAGCAGAAGGTGGTGCTGTCGAAATGGCTGTTCGCCGACCCGGACGTGCTGATCCTCGACGAGCCGACACGCGGCATCGATGTCGGCGCCAAGTACGAAATCTACACGATCATCGCGCGACTCGCCTCGGAGGGTAAGGCGATCGTGGTCATCTCGTCGGAAATGCCGGAATTGCTCGGCATCACCGACCGCATCTACGTCATGAACGAAGGGCGCATCGTGGGCGAAATGCCCGCCGCGGAAGCAAGCCAGGAAAAAATAATGCGCGCCATCGTTCGTGGAGAAGGAAAAGCAGCATGAGCACCGAAAGCGCCCCCGCCCCGCACGGCAATGTCGCCGAAGAGCAGCGCGCACGCATCGCCGTCTCGGCGCTGGCCACGAACCTGCGCGAATACGGCCTGATCATCGCGCTGATCGTCATCATGCTGTTTTTCCAGTTCACCACGTCGGGAACGCTGTTCAAGCCGGTGAACCTGAGCAACCTGGTGCAGCAGAACTCGTTCATCATCGTGATGGCGCTGGGCATGCTGCTGGTGATCGTTT
Source organism: Mesorhizobium sp. M7A.F.Ca.AU.002.02.1.1 (assembly GCF_003998535.1). Classification (NCBI taxonomy): domain Bacteria; kingdom Pseudomonadati; phylum Pseudomonadota; class Alphaproteobacteria; order Hyphomicrobiales; family Phyllobacteriaceae; genus Mesorhizobium; species Mesorhizobium sp. M7A.F.Ca.AU.002.02.1.1. Next base: position 7,116 of record NZ_RZPB01000109.1, read on the forward strand.
CCGGCTATATCGACCTCAGCGTCGGATCGGTCGCCGGTTTCATCGGCGCGCTGGCGGCAAACATGATGGTCATCTGGCAACTTGGACCGCTCAGCAATCCGCTGGTGGTTGCGGTCATCTGCCTCGTCGTGGGCGGCCTGATCGGGGGGGCGCAAGGCTACTGGATCGCCTATCACAGAATACCGAGCTTCATCGTGACACTGGCCGGCATGCTGATCTTCCGCGGCATCTGCCAGGCGCTGCTGGGCGGCGGATCCTCGGTCGGTCCGCTTCCCGACGACTTCAAAATGCTCAGCTCGGGCTTCATCCCGGATGTCATCGGCCCGCTGACGCTGATCCCGCCGACGGTGAACGCGGCCGGCAAGACCATCATGGGCAGCGGCCTGACGCTGCACATGACGACGATCGTGCTGGGCCTGATCGCCGTGCTGGCCTATGCCTATTTCGGGGTGAGGACGCGTCGCAAGCGCGAACGCCATGGCTATGAGGCCGAGCCCTTTGCCCTGTTCGTCGTCAAGACGCTGGTCGCCAGCGCCCTGGCGCTGTTCCTGGTCTATGAGTTCGCCAGCTACAGAGGCCTGCCGGTCGTGCTGCTCGTCATGGGCGTGCTGATCTCGCTGTTCGTCTTCGTCACCAAGCGCATGACCATCGGCCGCCGTATCTACGCCATGGGCGGCAATGCCAAGGCCGCGCAGCTGTCAGGCATCAACACCGAGCGGCTGACGCTGATGGTGTTCATCAATATGGGCGTGCTGTCGGCGCTCGGCGGCCTGATCATCGCGGCGCGACTGGGACAGGCGGTGCCGGCCGCGGGCCTCGGCAGCGAGCTCGACGTCATCGCCGCCGTCTTCATCGGCGGCGCCTCGGCGATGGGCGGCGTCGGTCAGGTCATCGGCGCGGTGGTCGGCGGCTTCATCATGGGCGTGATGAACAACGGCATGTCGATCATGGGCGTCAATGTCGACTGGCAGCAGGTGGTCAAAGGCCTGGTGCTGCTCGGCGCCGTGATCTTCGACGTCTACAACAAGAACAAGGCTTGAACGGACTTAAGAGCAATTCCAGGAAAAGTGTGAAACGGTTTTCCGCCCGGAATTGCGCCAAGACAATGAGTTAGAGCGGTTCGCCGTTTCCGTGAAACGGTGAACTGCTCTGATCGAGGAAAGCAGGAGGCATACGATCGCGACGCTGCCGGCAACCCGCCGGTAACAGAAGTCCCTGAGGGACCAGGCCCGCGAGCGCAATCCGAACTGAGAATTTAAACCGTGGCATGGACGAGGTCCCGGCCGCGCTGAGCAAGGTTTGCCGTTTTGGCAGCCCTGCCAAGGCAAATGAGAGAGGATTCATCATGCTGATCTCCCAGATCCTTGACGACGCCGAGACCATCCGCGTCGTCGCCCGCAATGGCGGCAAGACCCGGATCATCAATGGCGCCCGCAGCGTCTATTCGCTGGCGATGGAGGCCGCCCGCACCGGCGTCGGCCTCGTCGCGCTGATCGAACGCAAGGGGCTTGGCGAGACGGTCGATCTCGAGGCCGCTTACAAGAAGGGGCGGCTGCTGTCGCCGATCAATCACCCCGATCCGGCGCATCTGCACCTGACCGGCACCGGGCTGACGCATCTCGGCTCCGCCGCGACGCGCGATTCCATGCACAAGAAGCTGAGCGCCGACGGCGAGGAGCAGCTCACCGATTCCATGAAGATGTTCCGCATGGGGCTGGAGGGCGGCAAGCCGGCGAAAGGCCAGATCGGCGTGCAGCCGGAATGGTTCTACAAAGGCAACGGCACGATGGCGGTGGCACCAGGCGCCGCACTCCTGTCACCGGCCTTTGCCAAGGACGCCGGCGAAGAGCCCGAGGTCGCCGGCATCTACGTCATCGGCGACGACGGCGCACCTTTCCGCGTCGGCTTCACGCTGTCGAACGAGTTTTCCGACCACGTCACCGAGCGCGTGAACTATCTGTTCCTCGCGCATTCCAAGCTGCGCAACGCCTCGTTCGGGCCGGAGATCCTGATCGGCGACCTGCCGTCCGACATCCGCGGCACCTCGCGCATCGTGCGCGACAGCGAGGTGCTGTGGGAAAAGCCGTTCCTGTCCGGCGAAGCGAACATGTCGCACACCATCGCCAATCTCGAACATCATCATTTCAAATACGCGGCCTTCCGCCAGCCGGGTGACGTGCATGTGCACATGTTCGGCACGGCGACGCTGTCCTTCGCCGACGGCATCACGACCGAGGCCGGCGATGTCTTCGAGATCGAGGCCGGGGATTTCGGCCTGCCGCTGCGCAACCCGCTCGAGATCGAGCAGCCGGTGAAGGTGGCTGTGAAGGCGCTTTGAGAGCGCGCCTTTTCCTTCTCCCCAAGTGGGAGGTGGATCGGCGCGTTAGCGCCGAGACGGATGAGGGGTGTTCCAGCGGAGTGAAACGTTGGCGTTCCCTGGAACACCCCTCATCCGTCGCCTCCGGCGACACCTTCTCCCACAAGGGGAGAAGGAAAAGGCGCCTCTGCCTCAATAAATATCGAAGTCGAAATACTTGGCCTGGATCTTCTTGTAGGTGCCGTCGGCAACGATCGCGTCGATGGCCGCGTTGAGCTTGTCGCGCAGGGCCGTGTCGTCCAGGCGCACGGCGATGCCGGCCTGGGTCTCGGTGCCCTTGACGTCGCCGACCAGCTTGCAGCAGCCGTCGCTTGCCTTCTTCAGCCAATCCATCAGCACGAACTTGTCCGAGATCACGGCGTCAAGACGACCGTTGGTCAGGTCGGTGATCGCCTCTTCCTGGGTGGGATAGAGTTTGGCCTCCGCGCCCGCCTTGCCATATTCATTCTGGGCATAGTCGGCCTGCGTGGTCGAAGCCTGGGCACCGACCGTCTTGCCGGCAAGGGCCGCCGGTTCGGTCGAGGTGAGATCGGTGTCCTTCGGCGCCACCAGAGCCAGCGGTGTCGTATAATATTTGTTGGTGAAGGCGACCTGCTTCTTGCGCTCCTCGGTGATGCTCATCGAGGCGATGATGGCGTCGAACTTCTTGGCCTGCAAAGCGGGAATGATGCCGTCCCAGTCCTGGGTAACGATCTCGCATTCGACCTTCATCTGCGCGCACAGCGCATTGGCGATGTCGATGTCGAAGCCTTCGACCTTGCCGTCGGCGGTAATGGTGTTGAACGGCGGATAGGCGCCCTCGGTGCCGATCTTGATTTTCTCCGCCGCCTGCACCGACAGAGAGCCGGCCAGTGTTGCCAGCATGGCAGCGCCCGCCGCCGATATGACCCATTTCGAAAATCGCATTTTCTTGGTTCCCCTTGAACGCCGCCAGCTTGACGGGCGGCAAGGCAGCCAAGCATGGCGAGCCGGTACAGGCAAGTATTTTGCCTTGGGGCAATGAGGGTCAGCGCGCGGCGCGGAAATGCTTGGACAGCTTCAGGCCCTGCGCCTGGTAGTTGGAGCCGAGATCGGTGCCGTAGAGCGCCTGCGGCCGCTTCAGCATATGCTCGTAGACCAGCCGGCCGACGATCTGGCCGTGGTCGAGGATGAACGGCACTTCATGGCTGCGCACTTCCAGCACCGCCCGGCTGCCGGTGCCGCCGGATGCGGAATGGCCGAAGCCCGGATCGAAGAAGCCGGCATAATGGACGCGGAATTCGCCGACCAGCGGATCGAAGGGCGTCATCTCGGCGGCGTAGAGCGGCGGCACATGCACCGCCTCCTGGCTGACGAGGATGTAGAATTCATCGGGGTCGAGCACCAGTTCGCCGGCGCCGCTCTTGTGGATCGGTTCCCAGAAGTCGACGACTTCCTGGGCCGCGCGCTTGTCGACATCGACGAGGCCGGTGTGATGCTTGCCGCGATAGCCGACCAAGCCGCTTTGATCGCCGTTGAGGTCGATCGACAGCGCGATGCCGCCGCCGGAAATGTTCGGCGGCTCGGTGGCGACAAGCATCTGCGTGCGATGCAGGTCGTGCAACTCGGCTTCGGAGAGCAGCGCATTGCCGGTGCGGAAACGGATCTGCGACAGGCGCGACCCGGTGCGGACGACGATCGGGAAGGTGCGCGGGCTGACTTCCAGAAAGAGCGGGCCATGATAGCCGGCCGCGATCTTGTCGAACTCGTGGCCGCGATCGGTCATGACGCGGGTGAAGATGTCGAGCCGTCCGGTCGAACTCTTCGGATTGGCCGAGGCTGAAATGTCCGCCGGCAGCGCCAGGCTTTCAAGCAGGGGCACGATGTAGACGCAGCCGGTCTCCAGCACCGCGCCCTCGGCCAGATTGATCTCGTGCAGCTGCAGCCGGTCGAGCTTTTCCGAGACCTTGTGATTGGGGCCGGGCAGGAAGGAGGCGCGCACCCGCCAGGCCTTGTCGCCGAGCCTGAGATCGAGGCTGGCCGGCTGGATCTGGTCGGTGTCGAGCGCACGCGCCGACTTCAGCGCGCCGGACTGGAGCAGCGCCGATATGTCCTGGTCGGGAAGAATGCCTGTCTGCCGCAAGGCTCCACTCCTGCTTGGTACAAACCTCTTAATGAAGCCGGCAATTGACGCAAGCGCGGTGCGGGTCTAAAGGGTCGTTATCCCGTGGTGATTTGGCCGGTCGGCTTGCAGCCACGTTAAACAAGTCGCTAAAGGACCGTCGGGCCGCAAGGCCGTATGGACCGGTTGCGACTTTCGCGGCCGGTTTTTTTGTGTCTGGAAGAAAAGCGATGAGCACCAAGAAGCGCAACTGGAAGCCTCAGACGGCACTCGTGCACAGCGGAACGCTGCGTTCCGGTTTCGGCGAAACGTCAGAAGCGATCTATCTCACCCAAGGCTATGTCTACGAAACGGCGCAAGCCGCCGAAGCCCGTTTCAAGGGCGAAGAGCCGGGTTTCATCTATTCGCGCTACGCCAATCCGACCGTCGACATGTTCGAGAAGCGCATGTGCGCGCTGGAA